>MWCL01000098.1 GCA_002070025.1 Spirochaetes bacterium ADurb.Bin215 | reverse complement strand
CCGGTGATTCGTGAGAGGATGGGGTGTCCATTCCGTATGGTGAGAACCCGTTTTCCATCGGTAATGATGTCTGTTGATCCAGTCACTGCTACCACCGCGCCGGATTGCACCGCGAGCGCTTTCGCCGTCGCGAGCGTGCGGGAAAAGGCGTCATCACCCTGGTCAGCTTCTGCCGCGTCCACACCCCGTGTGTTCCCGCTTCCGGCATGGAGCGCCGCTATCTCGGACGCGTTCCCCCGGATGAGCGCCGGACGCGCGAGGCGCACGAGGCTTTGAGCGGTTCGGGTACGGAGTTTTGACGCGCCGGCACCCACCGGATCAAGGATGACCGGGATGCCGTTTGTGTTCGCCGTTTTCGCGGCGCGCTTCATGGAGGCAATGGTGCGCCGGTTCAGTGTCCCGATATTCAAAAGAAGCGCCTGGGCAATGGACGTGATTTCGGCAACTTCGGCCCGGTCGTCCGCCATGACGGGAGAAGCGCCCACGGCAAGAAGCGCGTTCGCGCAGTCATTCACGGTAACGTAGTTGGTAATGCAGTGGACGAGGGGATTCTTTTCCCGGACGAGATCCGCAATTTCTGCGAGCGTGTTATTCATGGACATTGACGATGCCTCCTTCAAGGATGGTGTTGATGTTGCGTACGGCGCACATGGAGCCGCACATGGTACAGGTGTCTTCACGGGCGGGCACCGACTCGCTCCGGTAGCGCCTTGCTTTTTCCGGATCGATGGCCAGGGAGAACATGGTTTCCCAGTCGAGGTTCCGCCGCGCCTCGCTCATACGGTTGTCTTTTTCGCGGGCTCCCGGAACGCCCTTGGCGATATCCGCGGCATGTGCGGCAATCCTGCTTGCCACGATGCCTTCACGGACATCCTCCAGGGTCGGCAGGCGGAGGTGTTCGGCCGGGGTTACGTAACAGAGAAAGGCCGCTCCCGCCGCGGCCGCCACGGTGCCGCCGATCGCCGCGGTGATGTGGTCATACCCCGGCGCGATGTCGGTAACGATGGGGCCGAGCACGTAAAAGGGCGCATCGTCGCAGAGGCGCCGCTGGAGCTGCATGTTCGCCGCGACGTCGTCCAGGCTCATGTGTCCGGGCCCTTCAATGATTACCTGGACGTCCCGTTCCCGGGCGCGCCGGGTGAGCCGGCCAAGACGGATGAGTTCGGTGAGCTGGGTGTCGTCAGTTGAGTCCGCGATGCAGCCGGGGCGGCAGGCATCGCCGAGGCTCAGCGTTACGTCGTGTTCGCGGCAGATGTCGAGAATTTCATCGAAACGTTCGAAATAGGGGTTTTCGTTGCCGGTCATGGCCATCCAGGCGAAGATGAGCGAGCCGCCCCGTGAGACAATGCCGGTTTTACGGGGAACTCCTTTTATGCGTTCTACATCTTCCCGGGTAATGCCGCAGTGGATGGTCTGGAAGTCTACGCCGTCTTCCGCGTGGATGCGCACAATGTCGATCCATTCATCGGCAGTTATGTCGGCCAGCGGTTTTTTATAGCGGAGGACGGCGTCGTACGCGGGAACGGTTCCGATCATGGCTGGTGTTGTTTCCACAATTTTCCGCCGGAAGATGCGGGTGTCGCCGGACGAGCTCAGATCCATGATCGCGTCCGCGCCGAGCTTGACCGCTTCATGCACTTTTTCAAGCTCCGTGTCCAGATCGGCGCAGTCGCCGGAGATGCCGAGATTCACGTTTATTTTTGTTTTGAGCGTACGTCCCACCGCGCGCGGGTAAAGCGCGGTGTGCGAGCGGTTTGCCGGAAGAGCTGCGTGGCCGCGGGCAATGAGTCCGGCGAGCGCTTCGGGTGTAATGCCCTCGTATGCTGCGGCCTCGCGGATTTCGTTGGTGATGATGCCCCGTTTCGCGGCGGCCATTTGTGTTGTCATGATCCCTCCTGTCCGTTGCAGCAAATGCGGACGGACCATGAAGGGGGTGTTCCAATGCCGGGAAAACAACAAACGCTTTCCCGGCACGGAAAAGCGTTTGTTTCAAACAGGTTCTATTTGATACAGGCTCTGCTTCCCTACGCCAGTGTTAACTGACAGGTTCCAAGGGTCAGGTTTTAACCTTCTCAACCGTGAGGTTCCCCCGCTCGCTGCAAACAATAATGTTTCTGGTGAGCGGTATACCATGAACTACCGGTTTTGTAAATACTTCCGTTTGCATGTTGAACAGATACCGGTGAGATACATGATGTGGGAACGGATTTCTATATCGCGTGATTTTTCATACTCACCGAGTATCCCGCAGATTCCGCAGGAACCGAGATCCACAAACCGGTGACAGTGTTCACAATGAAACCAGTGATGATGTGTTTCTCCCTCTCCTGCGGCGGTGTAGTACCGTTCGGTTCCATGTTCACGGCAATGGAGGACGAAGGATTCCGCCCGGCCCTTCTGCTCAAGATAATGGAGGGTGCGGTAAATGGTAGCCGGGTCAAAGGTGTTTCCGCTCGCGCTTTGTACCGCGGCCGCGGATAGCGGCTCTTCCGCGCACATGAGTATGTCCAGAACCGCTTGCCGTGCCTTTGTCATGGCTTCTCTCCCGGTAGTATCACCCGTTCCCGTCGTTTGGTGGAACGGGTGAACATGGAAAGCGCGGCCGCTCCCAGGAAAACGATACCGGCGAGGACGACGGCCATGGCCCCTGCCGGCGCGTCAAATATCCAGGCGACAGCGAGCCCGCCGGTGGAAAAAAGCAGGGAATAGAGGGTAGCTCCCGTCATCATTCCCGCAAGGCTCTTCGCACGGTATCCGGCCGTTCCCGCGGGCAGGGTCAGCATGGCGATCACCATGACAATTCCCACGAAGGTCTGCAAGAGAACGATTGAGACCGCTGTTATCATGAGAATGACGATGAAGGCCGTGTTCGTCCGGATTCCCCGGACACGGGCGAATTCGGCGTCGAAGGAGAGCGCCTCGAGCTGGGGATAAAAGCGCCAGACGAGGCCGAGAACGATGATGTCGAGTATGCCGAGAAACCAGAGATCCCGGACCGATATGAGCAGGATGTTGCCGAAAAGGTAGCTCGTCGGGTCGGTGTAGCCGGGAGTCTTCGCCATGAAGAGTACGCCGACGCTCATGCCGATTGCCCAGATCGCGTTGATGACCGTGTCTTCGCGTTGTTTCGCCTTGAGGGACACCACACCGATGATGAGTGCGGCAAGAATCGCGAAGATGAATGCTCCTGCTATGGGCGGCATGCCCGGAACTTTTCCCGTCGCGGAAAGATAGAGGGCCATGCCGATTCCGCCGAGCACGGCGTGTGAAACCGCGCCGGCAAGTCCGGCAATCCGCTTTACGGTTACGACCGAACCGAGGACGCCGAACAGAATTGACGAAAGGACTCCGGCGAGCGCCGCGTTAAAAAGAATGCTGATCATCGGTCTCCTCCCGTTCCGTTTCCGCCGCAGCAGGAATCCGGCAGGTCGCTGTTGTGAAGTACCCGCGCGGCCCTTCCGCCGAAGCGTTCGGGCGGCGCGTTGGTGGCCGGTTCGGTCCGGTGTCGGACAATGTCCCGGGTTCCCGCCCTGCCTTTTCGGTCGCCCACGCAGAGAACCACGTCGGTCAGGGATGAGACAAAGCCGGTATCGTGGGTCACAATCATGATGGTGGTGGATTTTTTCAAGTACCCGAGCGTTTCAAAGAGGCGGGCTTCACTTTCGCTGTCCATGTTCGCGGTGGGCTCGTCCAGGATGAGGAGCTCCGGTTCCGCCGCAAGCGCCCGGGCAACGAGTACCCGCCGGCGCTGTCCGCCGGAAAGGGCCGAATACGGCCGGTCCGCAAGATCACTTATGCCGCTGTGTTCCAGAGCCCGGTCGATTGCCCGGCAGTCCTCGGCGCTGAACCGTCGTTTTCCTGGAGTGAGCCGCCCCATGCGGACAACCCCGCGGACGGTTACCGGAAAGGTGGGATCGTAGTCCGCGAACTGGGGAACATACCCGGTTTTGGCGCGTCCGGTTGCCGGGTTGTGTCCGAAAAGACGAATTTCTCCGGCCGAGGGCTCAAGGAGCCCAAGGATGAGTTTGAGTACGGTGGTTTTCCCGGCGCCGTTTGTTCCGACGAGGACGGTGAACTCCCCGCGGTGCAGATGAAAACTCACCGAGTCGAGTACCGGGACTGAATCGTAGGAAAAGGAAACCCGGTTGAAATCGAGAATGACGGTATCGTTCATGACAAGCACTATACGACTCACGGATTAAAAATGCAAGTGATTTGCAAAATGAGCCGTCAGGAAGCTGGCTGGAAGCGACGTGTCGTTAACCGGCGCTCTTCCGGCTCATTTTCGCGGTAATCACGAGCATGATTGCGATTACTGGCAGGGCGGCAAGGGCGGCGGGATGTCCCTGTGACAAGAAGAGGAGCCAGCTGCGGAGAATGTTGCCGCCGTCGAGGAAGCTTGTGAATATGCCGTCGTATCCTTCCACCGTGTAGGAAGCATTAGCGGCCATGCGGGTAAAGAGGGGGGCGAGGGCGGTGGCAAAGTAGAGATTGCCCACAATGACCGGTATGCCCAGGATGAATGTTCTGATGATGTTGCCGTTCGTCGCCAGGGTCAGCATGGCGACCGGTACCGTGAGTCCGGTGAGGTCTCCGAGCGGAATGAAGGACACTCCGGGAAGCACAAACGCCAGAAGAAGGGCGAAGGGGATGAGAAGAAGGACCGTCACCATGACGGAGGGAATACCGAAGAGAACGGCTACGTCGAGCCCGATCCAGGTTTCACCCATTCCGGGAAATTTCCGTTCCATGAAGAGCTTCATCCCTTCTGAAACCGGAATGAGGGCTGATCCGAGAATGCTGCACATGATGGGGAGTATATAGATAACCCCGGCAAAACTGACAGCAAGTTCGCTGGTGGAGCGGACTGAATACCCCGCCGCCACGCCGAGAAGTGTTCCCACGATGAGTCCGATTATCATCGGTTCACCAAGAAGGCCGATCTTCCGCTTCATCTTCTCGGGATCGGCGTGGAGTTTGTTGATGAAGGGAATGCGGTCAAGAATGAGGTTGCCTACAACCCCGACCGGATAGTACGCGAGGCCGGAAAGATGGGGGATGCAGATGCCGCTCATGCCGGTCTGCCGGCTTGCTTCCCGGGCACTCCAGTCGGAGAGCTTGAGCATGAGTACAAAGGTGAGTACACCGGAAACTACTGCGTACAGTGCGCTCGTGGAAACGGCGTATACCATGACCGAAAGCAGTATGACATGCCAGTAATTGAAGATATCGATATTCACTGTCCGGGTGAGCCGGAATGAAAGCATGAGCGCGTTGATGAGCATGAAGGCAATGAGCATCACGGGTGCGAGGTGAAATTGCCAGGAGATGACAGAAAGCGGAATCCACCCGGTATCAAGAACGGAGAAGCCGAGTCCGGTTCGCGCAACGAGCGCGTTTACCGCCGGTGTTATTATCCCAACATAAAAGTCGAAAATGGTAAAGATTCCGATGAAACCGATTCCCAGTGTGAGCGCGGATTTAATCGCTGTTTTCAGTTTGATGCCGAAAACGAGTGCCAGAATGAGTATGATCACCGGCAGCATGACGAAGACCTTGAATGAAAGAAAGTAGCTTACTGCCGCGTTTAATTGGCTCATGATAAATTGTTTCCCTTGTCAAATAATTGTTTGTGTATCATAATGGAGTACGTAAAGGAGCGTCAATAGATATGGATAATTTTGAATTTTACAATCCTACGAAAATTGTGTTCGGCAAGGGTGTGGAAAACCAGGTTGGAGCCGAAACCGCAAAATATGCAAAGAAAGTGCTCATACATTTCGGTGGCGGCAGTGCGATCAAGTCCGGTCTTCTGGATCGGGTTCGCGCATCGCTGAAAAGCGCCGGTGTCGAATTCGTGGAGCTTGGCGGCGTTCAGCCGAATCCCCGGGTAACCCTGGTTCGGGAAGGAATAGAACTCTGCCGGAAGGAAAACATTTCCTTCATACTCGCTGTTGGCGGCGGCAGCGTTATCGACTCCGCGAAGGCAATCGGTTTCGGTGTTCCCGTTTCACACGATGTGTGGGATTTTTACGAGTATACCAAAACTCCGGAAAAGATGCTGGATATCGGTGTGGTGCTCACCATTCCCGCCGCGGGAAGCGAGTCGAGCCCGAGTTCGGTTGTATCAAATGAGGAAAAGCAGCTCAAGCGGGGGCTTACCAACGAGATCATGCGGCCGCGCTTTGCGTTCATGAATCCGGAGCTTACCTTTACGCTTCCCGCGTATCAGACTGCCTGCGGAGCGGCCGACATCATGGCACACATCATGGAGCGGTATTTCACCAATACAAAGAATGTCGAGTTCACCGACCGGCTCTGTGAGTCCGGGCTCAAGACAATCATCAACAATGTGCCGCATGTTCTGGAAAATCCCGATGATTACAATTCCCGTGCCGAAATCATGTGGACCGGCTGTGTCGCCCACAATGACCTCTTCAACACCGGTCGTGAAGGCGACTGGGGATCCCACTCCATAGAACATGAAATAAGCGCAATCTACGATGTCGCGCATGGCGCAGGTCTTGCCGTGGTCTTCCCCGCATGGATGAAGCAGGTGTACAAGCACGATGTTGCCCGCTTCGCGCAGTTCGCCGAACGGGTGTGGGGACTCGAGATGGACCACTTCAATCCCGAGCGGACGGCTCTTGCGGGTATTCACCGTCTTGAGGCCTTCTTCAGTTCGATAGGCCTGCCGGTCCGGCTCTCGGAAATGGAAGTTCCCGCCGACCGTATCCCGGAGATGGCGAAGAAGTGTACCGGCAGCGGCACTACCGGCAACTTTGTGAAGCTGGACACCGCAGCGGTAACAGAAATTCTGAACCGGGCGAAGTAACCCGAGGACAGCTGCGTAGCAGCTGTCCTCAAGGACTTCTGCGCAGCAGCTGTCCTCAGGGACTTCTGCTATGCAGCTGTCCTTGTCAATGCCCGAATCAGACGGTATACTTGTACCGTGAAACTACAATTCCAAGGTACGTAAGGAATAGATTCGAATTTCAATGCGCTTATTACTACATCTCTTTTAATCATTCTCAAACCTTGTAAACTTTCGCACATTTTAATAACGTTTTAAGCAGCACAAGCCAGTGCTTCC
>MWCL01000097.1 GCA_002070025.1 Spirochaetes bacterium ADurb.Bin215 | reverse complement strand
TTGAATCGATCAAACGGTTGAACGAGACGGACAAGCACGGAACCACCATACGATGGATGGCCGACAATTCCATATTTACCGAGACAACCACGTACAACTTTGATGTACTGACTACCCGGCTCCGGGAACTGGCCTTTCTCAACAGTGGTATAACCATTGTTCTCCGCGATGAACGGCTTACGACGCCAAAGGAAATGACGTTTTCCTTTGAAGGGGGCATTCGTCACTTTGTTTCTTTTCTCAATGAGAATAAAACACCCCTTCATCAGGAACCCATTTATATTGACGGGGAACGCGACGACATCATCGTTGAGTGTTCCCTCCAGTACAACAATTCGTATGCGGAAGCGATGTTCAGCTATGTAAACGACATCAACACCCGGGAGGGTGGAACGCACCTGGTGGGGTTCCGGAGCGCGTTGACCCGTGTTCTGAATGATTTTCTCAAGAATTCCAAGTTTGCCAAAAAGATGGACGAGAATTTCTCCGGGGATGACGTACGCGAAGGCCTCACCGCAGTCCTCTCGGTAAAGGTACCCGAACCCCAGTTTGAGGGACAGACAAAGACCAAGCTCGGAAATTCCGAGGTCCGTGGTATTGTAGAAAGCTTTGTAAACGATCAGCTTACGCTCTATTTTGAGCAGAATCCCGATGTAATCACGGCCATTCTGGAAAAGGGCGTTCTGGCAGCCAAGGCTCGTATCGCCGCGCGCCAGGCCCGCGACGCGACCCGAAAGAAAAACTCCATCGACGGGGCGGGTCTTCCCGGAAAACTCGCCGACTGTTCGGAAAAAGACGCGAGCAAATGCGAAATCTACATTGTTGAGGGAGACTCGGCCGGCGGTTCCGCCAAGATGGGCAGAAACCGCAGGTTCCAGGCCATCCTTCCCCTGTGGGGCAAGATGCTCAATGTCGAGAAAACCCGCATAGACAAGGTAATCGGCAACGACAAACTCCAGCCGGTTATCGCGAGTCTCGGCGCCGGTATCGGTGAAACATTCGATGTAACGAAGCTCCGCTATCACAAGATCATCATCATGGCCGATGCCGACGTTGACGGCTCCCATATCCGGACCCTCCTGCTCACCTTCTTTTACCGCTACATGGAACCGCTTGTAAAAGAGGGGCATGTGTATCTCGCCATGCCGCCCCTGTACAAGATTACCTGTGACAAGAAGATTCAATACGCGTACGATGACAAGGAAAAAGAACGTGTTATCAGGGAATTGGGAAAAGATCCCGAGAAGATTAACATTCAGCGCTACAAGGGTCTTGGTGAAATGAATCCCGATCAGTTGTGGGAAACAACCATGGATCCGGATCGCCGGAAGATGATGGTGGTGACCCTTGAAGATACTGTAGAAGCGGACCGGACCTTTACCACGCTCATGGGCGAACAGGTAGAACCCCGCAGAAAATTTATAGAAGACAATGCCATATACGTGTCCAATCTGGATGTGTAATACAATAATGGTGTACAACCAGGAGTTATCGTTCAATGGATGAACAGAACCAGCTGGATAAGCCCAAAGGCGAGCTGATCCCCATACCCATAGAAACGGAAGTACGAACCGCGTACTTGAATTATGCCATGTCCGTTATCGTGAGCCGTGCGCTTCCCGATGTCCGCGACGGGCTCAAACCGGTACACCGGCGAATCCTGTATTCAATGGAAGAGATGGGTATTCGTTCGAATACCTCGTTCAAGAAGTGCGGACGTATCGTCGGTGACGTTCTCGGTAAATACCATCCTCACGGTGACCAGTCCATCTACGACGCCCTTGTCCGTCTGGCCCAGGATTTTTCCCTGCGGTATCCCGTTGTCCAGGGTCAGGGAAACTTCGGCTCCGTGGACGGCGACCCGCCCGCGGCAATGCGTTATACAGAAAGCCGGCTTACCAAAATAGCCGAATCCATAATCGAAGACATCAAGAAAGAGACAGTAGACTTCGGGCAGAACTACGACGACTCGATGCAGGAACCCCAGGTTCTTCCCGGCGCCTTTCCCTTTCTTCTCGCGAACGGCGCGAGCGGTATCGCGGTCGGTATGGCCACAAACATGCCTCCGCACAACCTGAATGAAATAATGGCCGCGGTAGCCGCCTACATCGACAATCCCGACTGTACCATAGAAGACCTGATGACCCACATGAAGGGTCCGGACTTTCCGACCGGCGGGCTCATATTCGGCCGGCGGGGAATTCGACAGGCGTTCAAGACCGGACGCGGCAAGATTATCGTACGCGGACGGTTTACCATCGAGGTGGACAAACGGGGCAAGGAAACGATCATCTTCTCCGAGATTCCGTATGCGGTAAACAAGGCAAACCTTATAACCCGTATCGCCGAACTCGTCCGCGACAAGGTAATAGACGGCATCTCAGAAATACGGGATGAATCCGACCGCGACGGCATACGCATCGTTATCGAACTCAAGCGCGGCGCATTCGCCAAGATTGTGCTCAACCAGCTGTTCTCCCGGACCGCGCTCCAGTCGTCCTTCGGCGTAATAAATCTGGCGCTCGTAAAGGGCCGGCCGGAAACGCTCAATCTCAAACAGCTCATCCAGTACTTCGTTGAACACCGGGTGGATGTGGTTACCCGCCGGACCCGGTTTGACCTGCGAAAGGCGGAAGAACGGGCGCACATCTTGCGCGGTCTCGTTATCGCCCTCAACAACATTGACGAAGTAATCGCCATCATCAAGAAGGCGCGGAACGTCGACGCGGCAAAAAATGCCCTCATGGAGCGATTCGAGCTCTCCGACGCCCAGTCGCAGGCAATCGTGGACATGCGCCTCGGCAAGCTCACCAGTCTCGAAACCGAAAAAATACTGAAAGAATTGGAAGAGATCGAATCCCTCATCGCGCACCTGAAGGACCTGCTCGCCCATCCGCCCAAGATTCTTGCCCTCATCAAGGAGGAGTCGGTGGCCCTCGCGGAGAAATTCGGCGACAAGCGTCGGACGGACATCATTGCGGACGAAGTGGAAGAAATCAATATTGAAGACCTGATCCAGAAAGAGGAAATGGTTATTCTCATTTCCAATCTCGGGTACATCAAGAGGGTTCCTGCATCGGCATACAAGAGTCAGAACCGCGGCGGAAAGGGCTCGAACAGCGCCAAGCTCGCGGAAGACGACTTCCTCAACCAGCTCTTTATCGCCTCGACCCATGATCATGTGGTTTTCATTACCAACGCGGGCAAGGCGTACTGGCTCAAGGTGCATGAAATCCCCGAGGCGAACCGCACCAGCCGCGGATCGCACATCAAGGCCCTTTTGGCCATTTCTTCCGACGAGGAAATTACAACCGTCGTCTCTCTCAAGGATTTCAGCGATACCGAGTACCTGCTCATGGCAACCTCGGGCGGTGTGGTCAAGAAAGTGGCGACAAGCTCGTTCAAGAATGCCAAGACCCGGGGCATCATCGCCATACGCCTCGACGAGGGCGATCATCTGGTCAGCGCCACGCTCACGAGCGGGGAAGACGAGATCATGCTCATTACCCGGCACGGCCGCGCGCTCCGTATGCACGAACGTGATATCCGGGCCCAGGGCCGGGCGTCCCGCGGTGTTACCGGTATCCGGCTTACCTCCGGCGACGAGCTTGCCGGTGCGCTCCGGGTAAACGACGAAGCAAAGATTCTGGTTATGACCGAGTGCGGATACGGCAAGCGGGTCAACTTCTCGGAGTTCACCCCGCACGGACGGGCAACCGGCGGCCAGCGTATCTATACGCTGGGAGACAAGACCGGTGAACTCGTCGGGCTTATCACGGTAAAGGATTCCGATGAAGTGGTGTGCATCACGAGTCAGGGCAAGACGCTCCGGGTTCGCTCCGACGCGATATCCCAGATGGGCCGTTCCGCCCAGGGTGTGCGCATTCTCAATATCGACAAGCCGGACATGCTCATCGGTCTTGATACCGTGGCCCAGGAAGATGCCGATCCGGCTGATACAGAGGCCGGGGTAACGGAAATCGCTCAGGAACTTGATCTTGACGGATCGGACGAAGGGCCCCAAAATGATGGGTAACAAACGGTACAGAAAGGACCGTTTGCAATAAAGGAGGACCGTTTGGCGGCCGACCGGATATTTCCGGTTCCGCCAAACGGTTTTTTTATGCCCTGTCGGCCATTCTGTGGATTGACGTATGGGCAAATGTAACTATATTATAGCCATAACGGATATAAAATGGTTACCCTGACAGTTCGAAACATTCCAGAGATATTATTAAAGCACGTCCGGTTCTACGCAATCGGTTCCAGGCGAAGCGTCAACAGCGAGCTGCTCGTTCTTCTCGAAGAAGGCATGGCGGCCCGCTCACGTGAGGCCGCTGCCGATCGTCCCGCGGAATTCACGGCGGGAAGCCGGGATCGGCTCTGGAACGAACTGTGCGGATCCTGGGAAGATGAAAGTGAAATCGTAGAACGTATAGACGGTGTATACCGGATCAGAAGCGGCGAACGGAAAGGAGAACACAAATGATCCTTTTTGATACCGATGTGTGTCTTTCACTGTTGGCCGGGAACCGGAAGATTTGTCAGCAGTTTGGCGAACTTCTCGAGGAGATTTGTGTTCCCGCACCCTGTGTGGAGGAGCTGTATCTGGCGGCGGAACAGTCCGCACATCAGGAAGCAAACGGTAAAACAGTAGAGAAGTTCCTGGCCACGGTACGGGTGCTCCATCCGGACGCGGAAACATACCGGTTAGCCGCCCGCATCAGAAACCGGTTGGACCGGCGGGGTCGTGCGGCCTCCCAAACGGATGTGCTGGTATTCAGTCTGTCACGGGTCTTTTCAGCCCGGCTTGTGACCCTTCATGCAGGGCGCTACCGTTTCACGTGAAACATTAGAACCGTTGGGGAACGGTTATCCATCAGGCGGCTGCCGGATCATTCAGGTCCGGCAGCTTTTTTTGTTTCACGTGAAACAATGCGGGCGTTATTGTTCCGGAACAATTCGCCCGGAGCGGTTTTTCTTTATCGCCGAGTGAAGCTTCTTTTGCTCGAGCCGTTTGCGGACGGAAGCCCGGGTCGGTTTTGTCGGGCGGCGGGGGCGCTCTGTTTTCAGCGCGGACAGGATGAGCGCCTCCAGCCGGGCACGGGCCGCTTTCCGGTTCGCGAGCTGAGAGCGGAATTCGTCGCAATGCAGGACAAGGGTGTCATCATGAGAAATGCGATTGCCCAGACGGTGGCGGAGGCGATCCGCTTCTTCCGGCGAGAGGCCGGAAAGGGATGAAAGGACGATCGCGGCAATGACCTTTGTGTTGACCTTGTTCACGTTCTGGCCGCCGGGTCCTCCGGAGCGCGCGAAGGTGAAAACGGTCTGTTGTTCAAGCGATGCAAGCAGTTCACTGCGGTTCATGGGTTTCTCCTTCTCCGGACAGCCAGGACGCCGGATTAACAGATCCTTCCAGCAACGCCTCGACGGAATCCGGAAGCGCGGCGAAGAAGTCGATGCCGGTTGCCGCCTCAACGGCGTCCACCGGGACCATATGGCCGGCGAGCGTTCCCGGGCCCTCGTCGGTATTGGGGAACAGAAAGCCGGCGGCTTTGGGGGGCCGGGAACGATAATCGAGGAGGACCTTGTAAAAGGCCGCCGGTACCCTGACCTGGTTATTCCCGATAGTAGTGTCCCCGGAAGAATAGACCGGACCGGTAGTAATGAAGACCGCGCCGTATTCTTTCGCCCATTGACGGGTCCGGTTTTCCAGGGTCAACCAGATTCCCCGGTTCAGCCGCGGGTGCTGGGGTGCTATGTTGCTGTAGTAAAAGCAGTCGCGCATGGCTTCCGGAGAAAAACGCATGTCCGCCGCCGGAGCGAGGTGTCCCCGGTCATACCCGGACCGGCGGTAATCGGAATCTTCCGCGCTGGTAACTTCGGGACGGCTGTCGGTGACAAACCGCGAGGCCCGCTTGACGAGTATGGTTTCCGCCTCTTCCGCGGTGAGTTCATACGCAACCCAGTCCGGATTGCGCCAGGTGTTGTTGTACTGCAGGGTATGTGCCGTGTACCGGACAACCGAAGCGCCCGGTTCGTACGCGGGCAGTTCTACAAGCGCGGCCGGAGGCGCGGAAAGCTGGGCGATGAGAAGAAAGACTCCTGAAAGAAACGAACCGTAGGTCATACGAGGTACTATACCATGAACCCGCTGGTGGTCAATGGGTCGGATAGTTAGGGGCGACTAACTTATACTGCGAACATATTTTTGCGGGGAAAAAGCGGGATGAACGTCTCGCTTTTTTCCCGTCTATATGATAGGTTTTCCTGAAGTTTTTAGATCAAGGGGCTTTTATGAAACGGGATGATATCCGGAAAGTGTTGATTATCGGGTCTGGACCGATTGTTATCGGACAGGCATGCGAATTCGATTATTCCGGTACTCAGGCGTGCAAGGCGCTTCGCGAACAGGGCTACAAGATCGTTCTTGTCAATTCCAATCCCGCGACGATCATGACCGATCCGGTTATGGCGGACGCGACCTACATTGAACCGCTCAACCTGGATCGGCTCGAGCAGATAATCGATAAGGAACGTCCGGACGCGCTGCTGCCGAATCTCGGCGGACAAACCGGCCTCAACCTCGCGAGCGAGCTGAACAAGGCCGGAATCCTTGACAAATACGGGGTGAAAGTAATCGGTGTTAATCTCGACGCGATCGAACGCGGCGAGGACCGGGACATATTCAAGAAAACCATGCAGAGCCTGGGGATTGAAACACCCCGCTCGGATATCGCCTATTCCGTGGAATCCGCGGAAAAAATCGCTGAAGAGCTCGGATACCCGATCGTTGTCCGGCCGGCCTATACCATGGGCGGCGCCGGCGGCGGGCTTGTGTACAATGTGGAAGAATTGCGGACAATTGTAAATCGCGGGCTTGAACTTTCCATGACCCACCAGTGTCTCATCGAGGAATCCATCCTCGGCTGGGAAGAACTTGAAGTGGAAGTGGTTCGCGACAGCAAGAACCAGATGATTGCCATCTGTTTTATTGAAAATATCGACGCGGTCGGGGTACATACCGGCGATTCGTTCTGTTCCGCGCCCTTTTTAACCATCGACAAGGATCTGGAAGAGCGGCTCAAGGAGCAGGCCTTCAAGATTGTGGAATCGATCGGTGTTATCGGCGGAACCAACGTGCAGTTTGCCCACGATCCGGCAACCGGACGCGTCGTCATCATCGAGATCAATCCCCGTACATCGAGATCGTCGGCC
>MWCL01000096.1 GCA_002070025.1 Spirochaetes bacterium ADurb.Bin215 | reverse complement strand
CGGAGAATTTGTTCCGGCCGATACCGATCCTTCGCAGGCTGCGCGATATGAGTTTTTTCCGGCCGCCTGGTCAAATTATCAAAACCCTCATGCCGCGAATCATTTTGGCTCATACGCGATTCATCTCCGGAACCTGGATCCTTCCATACAGTATGCGTTCCTGTTTCCCGGGTACAGCAGTGCGGTCCGGTATTTTGTGAACGGCAAGGAATTGTATTCATGCGGCGTTGTGGGTAAAACCGTGGAAGAGGAGCGAGATTCCTGGGATAATCTTGTTGTTCCCATGAGCGGCCCCGGGGTTTCAGAAGTTACGATTGTTCTTCATCTATCCAACTTTTCCGACATTTTCCCCGCATCGCCCACTGCCGTATCTTTTGGACCGATTTCGGGTCTTTCCGCAAAATGGTCCTCTACCAGGGTTTTCATGATTCTGCCGTTCGGGGCGATTCTTGCCATGGGTGTGTATTTTATCGCGTTGTACATGTTTCACCGGCAGAACATGGCTTCGTTTTGGCTCGGCTTGTTGTGCATCATTTTTGCTGTCCGCATTATTTGTTATGATCATTTCATTATTCAGGATATCCTTCCGGGGTTCTCGACGAATTTGATGTTCCGCCTGGGGTATCTTACCTTTTCGCTTGCGCTTGCCAGTTTCGCCGGATTTATCCGGTTTCAGTACCCGCAGTATACCCGCGCGTGGCTTGTCCGGGGCATCGCCTCTGTTTCTCTTCTATACAGTATGTTTGTTCTTGTTACTCCACGGTCATTTTTCACTTCGATTCTTTTTCCGTTTCAACTGGTCGCGATTATATCCGCGATGATTCTTCTGTTTATTGTTGCCCGTTCTGCAATTGATGGCCGTCCCGGAGCGCGTCTTTTTCTCGTCGGGTTCTTTTTCTTCTTTTTTTCCGTTATACGGGATATTCTCATCTCGAACCGGGTGATTGAGGGTGTGTTTTTATCGCACTACGGCATTCTCGGCATTATTGGCGCCATGGCGATCATCATCGTTGCTGATTTCAGCCGGGCTTTTACTGCCCTGGAAGCGGCAACCCGTGAGACAGCGTTAATCAACGAATCGCTGGAACGGTTCGTCCCGAATGAGTTCCTGCGGTATCTGGGTCGACAGTCGATTAACGAGGTTTGCCTTGGAGACAGCACGTCCCGGAGCATGTGTGTCATGTTTGTGCATCTCGGGATGCACTTTCCGCTGCATGTCGCGTCCGCGCGGGTTACCATGCTCGAGTTCTTTAACAGTACCATCCAGCGTTTGAATCCGATAATTGAGAAACACGGCGGTTTCATTGACAAGTACCTGACCGAGGGCTTGCTGATTCTTTTTCCCGACGATCCCTGTACCGCGGCGACTTGCGCACTTGATCTTTATGATGAGGTGAGGCAGATCAACGGTGAGGATCAGCCGGAGAAGTATCCGGAAATAGTATTCGCCGCAGGGGTTCATCGCGGACCGCTCATGCTTGGAACAATCGGTGAGAATGAACGGATGGACAGCACCGTCATATCCGATGTGGTGAATATCGCGAGTCGTATTCAGAAGCATGCCCTGGAGCATGGGCACTTCGTATTGTTGAGCGAGGACGTACGAGCGGGTTTGAAAAATCCTGCAGATACATGTGTTACGGTAACTCCCCTGGGCGAGATCAAGCTCAGAGGGCGTACGCAGACCATGAAGCTGTTTGAGGTCCAAAGATGATACCGTTTACCCGCCGCTTCAAACTGGCAATAGCCGTTTTCCCGTTTCTCTTGCTTCTTTCCATAATAATGATTTTTCTCCGGTCAAACCCCTTATACGATCGAAATACTATCGCCAAACGGGTGGTATCAGACGGGTTCGTTGATCTGTCGGAAAACCGGCAGGGAATAAATCAATTAAAAGGCGACTGGGAATTTGTCTGGAAAGAGTTTGTTTCGGAACGCTCGTATACGGATCCAACCTGGGGGCGATTTCCCGGCAGCTGGCGGGATGCGGGTATCAAGGAGCACTTCGGCTGGGGAACGTACGTGTTGCGGGTGAGCGGTCTCGATCCTGATTTGCGGTACGCGTTCAGTATCGGACAGACGATTTCAGCGTGTCGAATTGTAATCAATGAAGAATTGGTTGTATCTCTCGGGGTCCCGGGGACAACGAGGGAGACCGAGATACCCGGATGGGGTTCGGTTCTTGCCTATTTTAAGCCTGCCTCGGATGGTTCCGCGGACATCGCGGTTCAGATTTCCAATTATCATGACCGCTATGGCGGAACCAACGCGTCCCTCTA
Organism: Spirochaetes bacterium ADurb.Bin215; assembly: GCA_002070025.1. Classification (GTDB taxonomy): domain Bacteria; phylum Spirochaetota; class Spirochaetia; order Treponematales; family Treponemataceae; genus Teretinema. Next base: position 5,053 of record MWCL01000096.1, on the reverse strand, counting down.
TCTTGGTGAAGCGGGGGTCATGTTCAGAATGCAGGACCGGCAAAAAATGACGGAAATCTTCATTTTCGCCATACTGGGGGTCATGGCGCTTTTTTTCTGGGCGCTGTATTTTTTCCGTAAGAAGGATGTTCATTTCAGCTGGTTTGCGGCCATTTGCGCCATTGTGGCCTTCCGCACCTTATGCTACGACAGTTTCCTTTTACTCGATCTTTTTCCCGGTCTTTCATGGCAGGCCTTTTTCCGGTTGGGGTATGCGACGTTTCCGCTCGCGATGATTTTCTATATAGGGTTTCTCAAGTCCATGTATCCCGGGCTTCTGAACCGGTTTTTTCTGGTTCTATTCACTATCCCGCATGCCGGATTCCTGGCCATCATTACGTTTCTGCCGGTACTGGTTCCCGCATTCATTCTGCCGTTCATGCAGGTTTTCGGCCTCGCGACCGTTGTGTACGGTTTTGTTGTGATTGTCCGTGCGGTCCTGGTCCGGGATGAGAGCGCATTGTGGCTTGCCGCGGGGTTTTCGTTCGCGATCATTACCTTTTTCTACGATATTTTCGTCGCCATGTGGATTCTTTCAGGTATCAGCCTTACTCCGATCGGGATGTCTCTGTGTTTGTTCTGTATTGCGATCATGGTCATAGAGCAGTATTCGTCATCGTTTCGCAAGACACGGGAACTATCAGCACAACTGCACGCAACAAACTGTTCGCTTCGCCGTTTTGTACCGGCCGAGTTTTTGTCATTTCTGCACAAAGCGTCCCTTTCGGAGGTGCTTCCCGGAGACTGTGTGGACGTCGAGATGGCTGTTCTTTCCGCGGACATCCGCGCGTTCACCACGATTGCCGAAAACATGACCCCGGCGGAGGTTTTCGCGTTCCTGAATGAGTATCTGGAGCTGGTCGCGCCGGTTATCCGCCGGAACGGTGGTTTTATCGCGAAATATGAGGGAGACGGGTTTACCGCGCTTTTTCCTTCCGGCGCGGAAGCGGCCCTCCATGCGGGCGTACAGGTTCAAGCGGCTATTGCCCGGCGTAACCGGGAGCATCCTGACAAACCGTATCTCACGGTGGGAATCGGTATAGACAACGGTCCGCTTGCGCTTGGAGCGATCGGGGTTGTTCACCGGATGGACGGTACGGTTATTTCCAGCTGTGTGAAGGGTGCCGCCCACTTTGAATCAACCACCAAACTCTTCCATTCGAAGATACTCATCAGCGAGGCGGTCTATTCCGCCCTCTCCGACCCTTCCGGCTGGCAAGCCCGACCGGTAGACCGGGTAGAGATTGGTGATCGGGTGTCTTTTCTGTTTGAGGTGTATTCCACGGAACCGGATGATATCCGGGAACTCAAGTGGAAAACCCAGGACGATCTTGAACATGCGGTTTTTTCCTGGTTTTCGGGGCAACATGACGAAGCTCGGGTGTTTTTGGCCCGTGTTTTATCGGTTTTTCCCGACGATCCGGTGGCAAAATACTACGAAACCAGACTTTCCTAGTCCAAAACATCCAAAATTTCATTTTTACACTTGCCAGAATCAAGAAACGTGCCGATAATGGAGAAAATGGAGAAGGTCTCTGGTGGAGTGTACTAGAATGAAAAACGTCTTGTTGGTTTGCATGTTCTCTCTGGTTATCGTTGCGTCGGGTTTTTCGCTTGGCAGTAAGGATACTATCGATACGCCGGCGGAAAATATGGACAGTTGGCTTGAAACTGTCGACATATCCGAGCGAAAACCGGGGAAGTACAACATACTCATTACCGCGGAAGACCTTGCGGGAAATCAGGGTTTTGCCGGACCGTTTAACATGTATATAGATCCGGACTCGGATCTTCCGGTAACCCAGATAACGAACCCGCTCAACGGGATGCGTGTTCCCGGAAATCTTAATATAGTAGGAACCTGTGTTGACGATGACGCGGTTGACTATGTGGAGATTGTGATCGATGGCCTGGAAGCCCCGATCAGGGCGGAAGGTAAAGAGTTCTGGTCCTATTATCTCGATACAACCAAAATGAGCGAAGGAGCTCATATCATTTCCGTATATGGTGTGGACATCAATGGTGTCCGTGGCCGGCCGCATACGGTTTCCTGGCACCTTGACCGAAACAGACCCGAATCCCAGGTTACCAACATTGGTATGGGTGCGCTGGTTTCAAAGAAGTTTCTCCTGTCCGGTATTGTTACCGACGGGAACGGCATCAAGGAGCTGTATTATTCCCTCGACAACGGAACGACCTTCCTGGAAGTTCCCATAAAGCATGACAAGGACGAAGGTGTTTGGCGCTTCAGCGTCGACATAGAATCCCGGGAGATGCCGGACGGGCCGGCGGTTTGCTGGTTCAAGGCGATCGACGGTCAGGGCTCCGAAGGTTTTTACATCTTCCTGTATTTCATAGACAATACACCGCCGGAAGTCGGCGTCATATCTCCCCGCCCCGAAGAGCCGGTCAACGGCGTTTTTTCCGTTTCCGGGTATGCCCAGGATATTCTCGGTATCGAGAAGCTTTCATGGACCTTTGGCAAAGAGACGGGTGATTTCGAGGTTGTACGGGGAAATCCCTACTGGGTCAAGGAATTCAATCTGACCGGTGTGAATACCAAAGGTGAGGATGTTATCATCACCGCGACGGATACCGCCGGGAACGTAACCAACCTGAAATACCGTATCCTGGTTGACCAGACGCTCGATATTCCCTCCCTCGAGATACTCACTCCCGAAGCCGGCGCGGCCGTGGGAGAGAGCGTCATTGTGTCCGGTCTTGCCAAAGACGACGACGGCATCGCAGACGTGTGGTATTCGCTGAACGGCGGGGAAGCACAGCAGTTAACGGTTCCCGGTTCATTCGGTATCGAAATTACCGATCTTCCCGCCGGGAACCATACTGTCACGGCCTGGCCGGTGGACATCAACGGCGTAAAGGGTCCGGAGTCGTCGGTTTCTTTTTCTGCAATGGGCAAGGAACCGGTTATTACTATCGATCCGGTAACCGAGCCGTTAACCGAGATACATCCCGAAGCGGGATACGTTCTCAAGGCACAAGTAGAATCCGACAGCGGTCTCGGTGAGCTCTCCTGGAGGCTTACCGGACGAGACACGCAAACGGTGGAACTAAAGGCCGGCGTCCGTGAGCAGACCATTACGGTTCCCATCGGCCTTGATACTCCCTACGGACTGATGAGTTTCGAGGTTATCGCGAAAGATGTTCACGGCCGTGAAGCGAAGAGCATACAGAATTTCTATCTGACCAATCTGAGTATTCCCCGGGACGCTCCTCCGGATATTTCAAGCGAGCTGTTACGCGTAACCGGCGAGGTTACCATAGCCGGAACAAGCAAGATTCCCCCGAGTACGGGAACCGCGTCCCTGGCGATCGAGAAACTGGTCCGGGACGACAAGGTGTTTGAAAACGGTACGATTGTATCGCTCTCCGGCCCGGGCGCTCCCCGCGAGGAGCAGCTTCCCGAACAGGTGTTGGTAACCGTTGAATCTCCGGTTCCCCTCACCGCGCTCGGCTGGAGCATAAACGGCGGCGAACTGAAAAATGAACGGGCAAAGAAAATTGACGACACGCACTATGAGGCCCTGCTCGTTCTTGATCCGAAACTCCCCGCCGACTGGACGGTGATCGATGTTACGGCGACCTTCAAGGACGAAAGCACCCTCAATGCCAAAGGCTATGTCTGTGTCGTCCGGCCCGAACCCGAAGCCGGGATTTTTGACGATGAACAGTTTGTCTGGGGAACCGCGCTGCGCTCGCCCGACGACAAGATTCTGTTATATGACGGCGCCACACTCACCGGGCTCTACAACGGCAAACCCGACCTTGTTGCCGACTCTGTCCGCTTTGGTAAAAACGGTTCGGGTCTTCAGGCCGACGTTTCCGGAAACGAGATAACCATAACCGGTACGGCAGAAGGTGAATATGCCGGAGTTACCCTGGTTATTACCGACTCGGACGGCGGAACGTTCACGACCGCGCCGGTAACCATTGTTGTGGATTCAGCGCCTCCGGAGATTACGTTCAACGATTTTGAACGACCCATCTGGCTTCAAAACAATCTGAAGGTTTCGGGAACCGCGAGCGACTCTCATGGGGTGTTCTCGGTTGAGTATTCACTCGATAACGGTCTTTCCTGGGAGCCTTTCGACGGCGCGCGGTTCAGCCGCACGCTGGACATTTCGCATCTTGCGGACGGGAACGTGCTTCTCCTTGCCCGCGCCATTGACAAGAGCGGCCGGACAACAACCGCCTGGCATCTATTTACCAAGGATACCGAAGCGCCGGTTGTTGAAACGCTTCTTCCCGAAGCGGGCGATATTGTTAACGGTGAAACCCTTATCGGTTTCCGCTACGATGACGCGACCGGGGTGAGCAGTGTTGAATACCGCGCGCCGGGCGACCGTACCGCGCGTGATCAAACCGTGTATGTTCCGGTGGAACAGTCGTCCCTTACCAATACCTTTGTGGGAACTTTTGAAAAACCGATTGCGGACGCCATGGAATTCCGCTTTACGGATGCCGCCGGAAACCAGAATGTTGTCAACTCCTGGCTGTTTACCATAGACGCCCAGGCAGACAAACCGGTGGTGGAAATCCATCTTCCGGAAGAAAATGAAGTAATCCGGAAAGACTTCGTTATCTCGGGTGTTGTGTACGACGACGACAAGCCCGCGAAGATCTGGTACAAGATCGACGACGGACAGTTCACCGAGGTTCCCATCGAGCACAGTTACTCAATACCGGTGGCGCTGTTAAGTCTTACCGACAATGAACATACCATCACCATGTACGCGGAAGACATTCACGGCGTCCGGGGCGACGAGGTTGTACGGAATATCCGTGTATCCCTCGAGGAGCCCAAGGCCGCGGTTGTTGAACCGTCGTTTGAAACAACAAACCGCAATATTATCGATATCACGGGTGTCGCGTCGGACAAGAACGGCATAGACCGGGTTGAAGTTTCCCTTGATAACGGAAACTCGTTCAATCTTGCGGAAGGTGCCGAGTCCTGGTCGTACCGCTTTGATACCCGGGTCATTCAGGACGGAAC
>MWCL01000095.1 GCA_002070025.1 Spirochaetes bacterium ADurb.Bin215 | reverse complement strand
GTCATTCTCACGGACCGCGATGTGGAGGGGCGAGTCGCCATTCTTGTCGCGGGCGTTAATGTCCGCGCCGGATTTGATCAGGAAGTTGACTACATCGGGTTCTGCGTGCGAAAGAACCGCGATGTGCAGTGCCGTACGTCCCTGGGAATCACGGGATTGGACATTGTTTGCCGAGATGACGGCCTGGACCGTTTCAGGGCCCTGCCTGATCGCCCGGACAAGCGCGGATGTATCTTCCATGTCTTCCGCGTGAATATCGGCGCCAAGATTAACCAAAAGGGACGCCTGCGCAAGATGGTTCCGTTCTATTGCGAGGGAAAGCGGCGTAATTCCTTTTTTGTTCCGTTCATTCGGATCTCCGCCCGCTGAAACAAGCGACTGGATAATATCCTCGCTCATGCCGAGCCGTGCGGCAATGTGGAGGGGCGTTTCACCGTAGCTATCCTTCTGGTTCGGGTCGGCATTGGCGGCGAGAAGCTGCATGAATATTTTGGAGCGGGACGCTTGCGGCATAACGAGATGCAGGGAGGTGTTTCCCGAGGCGTCTTTTTGATTGGGATCGGCATTTGCGGCAAGAAGGGCGCCGGTGCTTTCGATATGACCATTGCGTACCGCTTCATGGAGGGGGGTTGAGCTGGACACATCCTTTACCGAGACGGGGACCTTGCGTTCCAGGAGGAAATTTACATATCCGGTATGCCCGTTCGCCGCGGCGATATGCAGGGGAGTTTTTCCCTCCTCGAAGCGCATGGAAAGATTGCGCTTGAGAACTGCCGTTTCAAAGTAGGAGAAATCTCCCCGGAGCGGCTCCGCGCCGGCGAGAAGCAGATCAGAGGCAATTTGCGCGCTCGCGTTATCGGAGGGATTGCGGTATACAAGAGAAAGCGGTGTTTGTCCCTCGTCGTCGGGAACCGAAACAACACCGGTTTTCAGGATGAGGGCTACTGCTGCCGCGTCCAGCGTGTCCGCCGCGTGATGCAGCATGGTTTTTCCGGTCGTATCCTGCTGGGCTATGGTTGCTTCCGATATGATCGACTCGAGTGTTTCCGGACCCTTGGTACGGGCATTGGTGTACACCGTTTTACCGGTTACAGTCGCCGAAAATACCGAGGCGCCCGCTTTCGCCAGAACCCGGGCGCTGTCCCGAAAGTCCAGGGCCACCGCGGTTGCCAACGGGGATTCTCCCCCGGAGTTTTTTATTTCGGTATTAGCCTTCATTCCCAGAAGAAACTGCAGCAAATCGGTGTTGTTCTGCCGGACGGCCAGATGCAGGAGGGTTTCGCCATCCTGATTCTTCTTGTTTATGGCATTACTGTCGGAAAAAAGGCTTTTGACTTCTGCGGTCCGACCCTGTTCAACCAGGGCGAAAATGTCGTCGTTGCCGCCGGCTGCCGTTCCCGGGCCAGCGGGTGTTGAGACGCAGGAAACAGAAAAGAGAAAACCGGCCGTCAGCATGACAAAAACCGGTCGAATTGATTGAAAGATTTTCATGGTAACCCCCATACCCATAATCGGCATAAAGCGGTTACCGGTAAACCCTTTTTACTGTTACCACACCATGAGGTTGCCGGCGTAGGTGAGTCCGCCGCCGAATCCTACCGTCATTATCAGGTCCCCGCGCTGAAGGTCGCCGGAACGGGCATATTCGTCCAGTGCCACCGGAATGGTCGCGTTCGATGTGTTGGCGTATTTCTCGATATTCATGAAGAACTTGTCTTCCGGGATCTTGAGTCGGCGGGCGGCGGCGCGGATAATGCGCATGTTTGCCTGATGGGGAATGATTTTCTTTACATCGTCGACGGAAAGACCTTCGAGGTCCAGCAAATCCTGGATGGTATCGGTAAACGCCCTCACGGCAAAGTTGTAGACCGCCTGTCCGTTCATGGAAAGGACAATGCCCTTGTCCAGGGTTTCACCGGCCTTGTAGGGGTTTCGGGTACCGCCCCGTTCGCACATGAGCTCCTGCGCTCCGGCGCCTTCGGAACCGAGAATCGAGCGGATAATTCCGCGGCGGCCGGGTCCTTCCTCGGGAGCGTCCGTTTTATCAAGAATGGCGGCCCCGGCAGCGTCGCCGAAGAGCACGCAGGTTCCGCGGTCGCTCCAGTCGGTTATTTTGGTAAGGACGTCGGTACCGATAACCAGCGCGCGTTTTCTGCCATGGCGGAGCATGCCCGCCGCCGCGTCCAGGGAATACACAAACCCCGAACATGCGGCTACCACGTCAAACGCACCGATTTTCTCCAGTTTGAGCTTGTCCTGCACAATGCACGCGCAGGAGGGGAATCCGTAGTAATCCGGACTGGAAGTACCCACAACGACGAGGTCAATGGTCTGCGCCGCTTCCATGGGATTGCCGGGAGACAGTTGTTCAAGAGCATTCAAGGCCGCCTGGAAGGCGAGATCGCTCGATGCTTCATTTTCGGCGGCTACATGGCGAGATCCGATACCGGTATGGGACCGGATCCATTCATCACTGGTATCTATGGTACGGGCGAGATCATCATTGGTAACCCGATTTGCCGGAACGTAGTGTCCGGTTGCTACTATCTCAAAGGCCATATCAAAAAACTCCTTGCGCAAAATTTTGCCTTTTCAGGTGCAACCTTATATGACCAACGGTTGTCAGAAATGGTTGCACGATAAAAATAGCACATATGCATTAATTGTCAATATGTCAAGATGACAAAAAAGACTTTTAGTGTCATACTGAATAGCCTTGAGATCTTCGGAGGTTGCCATGAGAAAAGGCTCAGTCACAATTGATCGGGAACTATGCAAGGGATGTCTGCTGTGCATCCGCGCATGTCCTTTTGGAGTTCTTGCGGAAGATACCGCGATGAACAGCTCGGGTGTGTATCCTGTAATCGCCGGTACGCCGGATGCCTGCACTGGCTGTGCGTCCTGTTACCGGGTTTGTCCCGACTGTGCCATAACGGTGTATGTTGACGAAGGAGACGCATGATGAGTCATGACGGTGAACGGGTATTGATGAAGGGAAACGAAGCGATCGCCGAGGCAGCGATCCGCTCCGGCTGTACCGCGTATTTTGGCTATCCCATTACGCCGCAGAATGAGCTGATCGCCTACATGGCCGCGAATCTCACGGGCCCGGGTACGGTGTTTATCCAGGCGGAAAGCGAGGTTTCAGCCATCAATATGGTATACGGGGCAGCCGCGGCCGGCGCGCGGGCGATGACGAGTTCGTCGAGTCCGGGAATCAGCCTCAAACAGGAGGGCATTTCCTATGCCGCCGGCGCGGATTTGCCGCTGGTGTATGTGAATGTTGTCCGCGGCGGCCCGGGTCTCGGGTCCATCGCGCCTGCGCAGAGCGACTATTTTCAGTCCACCCGCGGGGGCGGTCATGGTGATTATCATGTGATTGTTCTCTCTCCGGACGGAGTCCAGGAAGCGGCCGATCTTACCGCGCTGGCTTTCGATCTTGCCGACCGTTGGCGGATGCCTGCCCTGATTCTTGCGGACGGAGTTATCGGACAGATGATGGAATCCATTACGCTGCCGCCGCGGAAAGCCGCGGAAAGCCTGCCGGACAAGTCGTCCTGGGCGGTCGGGGGCATGGGAAAAAACCGCGGAGCCGACGGAAACGTTCGTCCCGCCCGTCATATTACTTCCATTAATCTGGTTCCCGAGGAACTTGAAGCGCTGGTTATGCAGCGGTATGAAAAATATCAACAAATTCGCGAGCAGGAAGTCAGATTTGAAATGACGTCCTGTGATGATGCCGACCTGGTGCTTGTCGCGTACGGCACCTCGGCCCGGGTCTGCCTCGGTGCGGTGCAAATGGCACGCAAACAAGGCATAAAGCTCGGTTTGTTCCGGCCGATAACCCTGTGGCCGTTCCCGGAGACGGCGCTTGCCGGGCTCGCGGATCGCGGAATTCCGCTGTTGACCGTCGAGATGAGCATGGGCCAGCTTGTAGAGGATGTGCGCCTTTCGACCGCCGGCAAGGTTCCGGTTCATTTGCTTCCCCACGCGGGCGGGGTTATTCCTACCGAGGAAGAAGTGTTTGGAAAAGCTTGCAGTATTCTGGAGGGATTGAAATGAAAATTGTAGCCAAGCGCCCGGAAAGCATGGTGCCGGTACAGACGAAATATTGTGCGGGTTGCGGACACGGAGTCGTTCACCGCATCATCTGCGAGCTTATCGACGAGATGGGGCTGCGCGATCGGGCGATTATTACCAATCCGGTCGGATGCGCCATCTGGGCGGATCTGTATTTTGATTTTGACTCGGTTCAGCCGGCACATGGCCGGACTCCTGCCGCGGCGACCGGCATCAAGCGGGTACTGAATGATCATCTCGTTATCTGTTATCAGGGAGACGGCGATCTTGCCGCCATCGGAACCGCCGAGATCATTCACGCGGCGAACCGCGGGGAAAAGTTCACCACGGTGTTCGTCAATAATGCGATTTACGGCATGACCGGCGGCCAGATGGCGCCGACCACCCTGGTCGGTCAAAAAGCGGCCACCGCGCCGTTGGGCCGCGATCCCGGAACCGCCGGCATGGGATATCCCATACGGGTATGCGAAATGCTCGCGACGCTTGAAGGCACCCGGTATCTCGCACGGGGAACGGTTACCACGCCGGCGAACGTGCAGAAACTCAAGGGCTATCTGAAAAAGGCGTTTACCGCCCAGATGGCCGGTGTTGGCTTTTCCATGGTGGAAGTGCTGTCGCCTTGCGGAACAAACTGGGGCATGAATCCGGTGGACGCTGTATCCTGGATTGAAGACGCGATGGTTCCGGTATTTCCGCTCGGAGAGATCAAGAATGAACTGCCGGACGACATCGCCGGCCGGGGAGGACAGAAATGACCGAAAAGACCTTGTTTTCGGGTTTCGGCGGCCAGGGAATCATCTCTCTTGGCCAGATATGGGTATCCCTCGGCATGAAACAGGGCCGGGATGTAACGTTTTTTCCGTTCTACGGTGCTGAAAAACGCGGCGGTATAGCCCGCGCGAGCTGTATCCTCTCTGACGGCAAGATAGCGAGCCCGGTTCTTTCGTCTGCCGATTCTTCGGTAGTCATGAGCGCGGACAGCCTTGAAGCCGGCTCCCGGAATCTCCGGGACGGCGGTCTGCTGCTCGTCAATTCTTCTCTTGTACCCGACTCGGCCATTACTCCGGAACTTGAACAGCGTGTTTCGGTTCTCCGGGTTCCGGCCACGGCAATTGCCGAACGGCTCGGCAATGTGCGGATCGCCAACATGGTCATGCTCGGCGCTCTCGCGAAAAAAACCGGCGCGATTGTGCTGGAAAACCTGGAAGAAGCGCTTGCCGCATTTTTCCCGGGAGCGAAAGCCCGCGTCATTCCCCTGAATATAGAAGGAATCGTTGCAGGAGCGGCCGCGGTCTGATTTGAAACCGAAGGGATATTGTACTACCATTTTGGAGATTTTGTGCTATAATTACTGCCATGTTCGCATCACTGAAAAACCGCCTGGTTCGCGCAATTCCCATTGATCCTGAAAACGGACAGGAGCCCTGGATGCTTCAAATTTCATTTGAACCGGAAAACATTCTTGTTGTCGCCGACGCGAAGGAAGCCGTGCCGCGCTTTGTACATCGGAAATCCCTTGAGTGTTTTCCGACAGATGCCTGCATCGCCGCGGTGGTCGGCAGTATACTCGACACGCCGGTACGCCTCGAGGTAATAGAAGGAAAAGAACTTGAGCTGGATACCTCGGTCTATCAGGGATTGCGCAAGATGCCGGTGGATATCTTTGACAACGTGTATCTTGACCAGGTTGAACCGGACGCGCTCATCCTGGTGGTGGACGTGCGCAACTTCAGCAATTTTCTGTGTAATAACCGGGAAGAGGACGTGTTTGCCCTCATCAAGGATTTTACCTCGAACTTTCTTTCCTGCGTAAACCAGTTCGCCTTTGGTTGTTCCTACTACAAACTGATGGGAGATGGCGCAATCATCATCTGGGACGATACCAACGAAAAGAACGTTCAGGAAGCGCTCCAGGTTTTTGATACCTACTGTGATTTTGTCAACGAAGAACTCTTTACCCCGTACGAAGGACTCGGATTCGCCGGAGCGCTGGTGAGCGACAAGGTCTTCAAATACGAAATTTCCGCAGAGATTTCCCAGCTCAAATACCGCGATTACATAGGGTATGGAATAAACCTCGCCTGCCGCATGCAGGCACTCGCAAAAAAAGACGAGCTCGTGATAAATCACAAGCTCGCCTCCACGGGTCTCGTACCCTACCGGTCCGTAAAAACCAAAAAAGCCTCACATGAGCTTCATTTGCTCAAAGGCCTCAAGGAAGAAGATCGGCAGGACATTCTGTACTATAAAACCTGACAAAATCGCTATTGTTGGTCCCTGTTTTCTCCATCTACGCACGGGGAGTCGTCGTCCTGGAGACGCTGACTTTCCGGATCAAACGATTTTGTGCATACCGGAAGTTCATCGGTTTCGGTTTTTTCTGACTGGTTTTGTTTATCTGACATATTCTGCCTCCCTTCTCCTATAGGGTACTGCTGAATACCTGAAAGGGCAATAAAAAAACCTTCGCAAGAGACTTGCGAAGGTTTTTGCGGCGAAGAAGACTTGAACTTCCATACCCTTTCGAGCACCAGCACCTCAAGCTGGCGTGTCTACCAATTCCACCACCGCCGCGTGTTAATCGGTAAAGACAAAATAGCAAACGGGCAAAAAAAAGTCAAGAGAGCGCAAAAAAACCCGGTACGTCAGGTACCGGGTTGCATGGTTGCGGTAAGGAAAATCCTTACACCGTTGCCTTCCACAATCCATGAAGATTGCAGAACTCAAACGCCGCAAGCGCCTTGTCGTCGGCAGTGAGCTCGAAGGTAACTTCGGGTTTCTGGCCGGGATTGAGGCATTTGCGCATACCGCCCTTTTCGGTTTCAAGATACACCCACTGGATGTAATGTTCTTCCGCCATGGGATGCTCAACGGATCCGATCTTGACCGTTACCGTGGAACCGTTTACGGTGATTACCGGAACATGCTTTTCCTGGGCTGCGTCTACCGTATTCGGGGTTAACGCGGTCATTTCTTCGCCGCAACAGATCATCGGAACGCCGGATGCATGGATCATGCCGACGAGGTTACCGCATTTTTTGCAAACATAAAACATTGGTTCTGTACACATAGTTTCCTCCATGGGTATCAGTATAACGGGTAATCCGTCTTGACGCAAACGGGATAAAACCGGTATAGTACCTCTGTCCTCAATTCGGGGATTTCCGGGCAATTAGCTCAGCTGGTTAGAGTATCACGTTGACATCGTGGGGGTCACTGGTTCGATTCCAGTATTGCCCAATGAGACTCCACAGGTTCGCCCTGTGGAGTCTTGTTCTTTTTAACTGCTATCAAAATTGTTGAAATAATCTTGCCCAAAAAGCCTGAATTCCTGGCCATTTTACCCTGATTTACTCTATATACCTCTCTGCGGGGAGGTATACATGTCACAACACGGCGGACGATTGTCCGCTGGACGCCCAGTCCGTCGGCCAGAGTTCTGTCCAAATCCTGTCTGCCCCTACCACAACCGGAAGCTCGCCCGGACGAGCCCCTGGTACTATCATTATGGCTTCTTCTCATCCCTAGCCCGGGGGAAGACCCGACGATTCAGGTGCAAACACTGCGGCACGACCTCATCAACCCAGACTTTCTCAATCAACTACTGGACCCATCTTCCCATCAACCTTCGCGACCTCGACGACCGACTCAATTCCTGTGCCGGCTACCGCCAGATCGCCCGAGCTCTCGGGGTTTCCTACCCGGTCATCAAGAACCGCACCCTCCGGCTCTCACGAAACTATCTCAACCTCTTCGACACCTCGCTCGTCAACTTCCCGCTTGAGGAGGACATCGCTTTCGACGGCATTGAGTCCTATCTTCGGAGTCAGTACATACCGGACAACTTCAATATCGCCGTCGGTTGTACTTCGCAGGTGCCGTACGCCTTCACGCTCTCCCTCTTTCGGCGTCGGGGAAGGATGACCGACGTACAAAAGAAGAACCGGACCGTCCTCGACACCATCTGGCGGCCCGAACCGCGCTCGCTCGTCACG
>MWCL01000094.1 GCA_002070025.1 Spirochaetes bacterium ADurb.Bin215 | reverse complement strand
TGGAAGAAAGCGGTGTGCCGTTGCGGGTTGAAACCGCCGGCCGGGGAACGCTGTCCATGACGGTTGTCGCCTGCAGACAGGCGGATTACCCGCTGTTGCGGTATACCGCGCATTTTTTGCAGCGTGGTATTGGCGCACTTGCGCGAGAGTATCCCGACTCGGTCGGGGTGCACGAAAAAATTGTAGAAAATAGTTCGATCGAAGTGTTGGAGGATTGATATGGGACGCAAAAAAGGTGGAAGCGGCGCCAAGAACGGCCGCGATTCAAACCCGAAATATCTCGGAGTTAAAGTGTTCGGCGGTCAGACGGTTCCTGCGGGTTCCATCCTTGTTCGTCAGCGTGGAACCAAAATCCACCCCGGCCGGAATGTCGGTCTTGGAAGAGACGATACCCTCTTTGCCACGGTGGATGGAGTTGTACAGTATCATAAGCGACAGGGACGCAGCCTTGCGTCCGTAGATCCCGTACAGAACTGATCCGTACCCGCCGGTGCGGGTATTGTTCAACAACGCGGCACTGAGCCGTCGGGATCCATGACACACCCGGTTTATTCCGGGGAGTGTCTGTTGTAAAGAATGTACTGCCGGCGGGTTTCCTGCCGGCTTTTTTTTTGGAGAAACAGTAATGGTCAAATTTGCCGATGAGGCTTTTGTAATCGTCTCGTCCGGGAAGGGCGGCAACGGTTGTGTCGCGTTCCGCCGGGAAAAATATGTTCCCATGGGCGGACCGTCAGGCGGAGACGGAGGGAGGGGCGGAAGCATCATTTTTGAAATCCGCCGCAATCTGCGTACACTCGCTCATGTACGGTACAAACAGTCGTTCAAGGCCAAAAACGGCGGAGACGGGCAGGGCAGTCAGCGATACGGCAAGGATGGCGATGACTGTATCATCCCCCTGCCTCCCGGATGTGTTCTCAGGGATGCCGAAACCGGCGATGTAATCAAGGATTTCGGTCTTGATACGGAAGGAACTTTTGTTTTTCTCGAGGGCGGTAACGGCGGTTGGGGAAACGTGCATTTCAAAGGTGCAACTAACCAGGCTCCGCGTACCGCACTGCCCGGCAAACCGGGCGAGACACGCCGCTTGAGGATTGAACTCAACATTATCGCCGATATCGGTTTTGTCGGATTTCCCAACGCCGGGAAAAGCTCCCTGCTCGAGTACTTTACCAATGCGCGGCCAAAGATCGCGCCCTATCCCTTTACCACCAAGATTCCCAATCTGGGGGTACTCCGGGTTAACGAGGAACAGGACATCATTCTCGCGGACATTCCCGGCATCATTGAAGGCGCTTCAGATGGACACGGGATGGGTATAAAATTTCTCAAACACATCTCGCGTACGTCCGGTCTTGCCTTCCTCATTGACCTTTCAGACGACGATTATTGTGATTCGTATGACAAGCTGCAAAAGGAACTGGACGGGTTTTCACCGCTTCTCGCCGAAAAACCCCGGGTGGTTATCGCAAACAAGCTTGATTTGCCCGATACCCGTGAACGGCTTGCGGAATTGCGCGCACGGTATCCCGAACAGCGCATATTCGGTATTTCAGTTCATTCCCGCTGGGGCCTCGACGAGGTACGCGACGCGTTTATCGCCATGGTGAACGATTCTATCAACGGTGATGTAACGGATGGAAACGATCAGATTCCGGACTTCATGCAGGCGGAACCGGAGGAGGTACCGAATCCGCTTCCCGAACTTGATCCGGACGATTTCGGGGCAACCGTGAGTCTCAACCGGAAAAAACGGAGACGAACCCGGTGAAACTCGCGATGCTCGGCGGATCATTCAATCCGGTGCATAACGGTCATGTCGCCCTTGCGCGGGCGGTACGGGATCAGCTGGGATATGATCGTGTCGTTCTGGTTCCCGCGAATATTTCACCCGGAAAACAGACGGGGTATGTTGCGGAGGGAAAACACCGACTGGCCATGCTCCGTCTTGCGGTAAGCGTTGATCCGGGACTGTGCACGGACGATTGCGAACTTGCGCGCGGCGGTGTTTCCTGGTCGATCGATACACTCCGGTATCTTTCAGAACGATACGGGAAGGATTTGACGGCCCCGATAGGCCTGATAATCGGACAGGATCTTGCCGCTTCCTTCGGAAACTGGAAAGAAGCCGCAGTTATTGCCCGGGATTATACACTACTGCTGGCGGTGCGTCCGCCCTGGAAGGACGAAACCTTTTCATTCCCCCATGTGACGGTCGAAAATCCGCCGATAGCGGTATCCTCGTCGGCAATACGTTCCGCAATTCATTCCGGCGGTCCCTGGCGCTCACTTGTCCCGGAGCCGGTTGGACGATATATTGAAGAACATGGACTGTATGCTTCATGAAACACTGGCACCGCTCGCTGAAGCGGTCCATTCACGGATACGCGATACCCTCTCTCCGGGCCGTTATGAACATTCTCTGCGGGTCGCCCGGCTTTCCGGGGATTTATGCGACCGGTTTTCCCTGGATCACGCTTCTGGGTATCTTGCCGGTCTGGCGCACGATTTGTGCAAAGAGCTGCCGAAAGAGGCACTTATGGCTCTTGCTGCCAGGGACGGGCGGGAGATAGGGACTATCGAGACGAAAAAACCGGCACTGTTGCATGGCCGCGCCGCCGCCATGGTTTTGGTACATGAGTACGGCATGGAAGAGGGCGAAATAACCGGTGCGGTCCGTCATCATACCTTCGGCGACCCGGCTCTTGATCCCTTGTCGCTTGTGGTATATGTGGCGGACAAGCTCGAACCCGGGCGCGATCAGTTTCCGGAAGAATTCCGGGAACTGGTTTTTAGGATGGAGCTGTATCCCATGACGCTTGCCGTGCTGGATCATTCGATTGACTATCTGGAATCACGGGGAAAGCTGGTTTCGGACGAAAGCCGCCGGATGCGCGACGCGCTGGCAAAGGAAGTGTCATGAGATCAATGAAAATTGACCGGAGTGTTTTCTTTTTGTTCGTTATTCTTGCGGTGCTGATTGGCGCGGCCGTCATTCTTGTTTTCGCGATGCGGAACAATCCGGTACGAGACGCCCTTTCCGGCGACCAGCTCCTGAAGGTACTGGTTGTACTGGAAGACGAGGGCGTGCCGCTTTCAACAAATTTGATAGCATATTATCCGGGAACAAAACGGGCCGCCATGTTCGATATCCCCGGGGAAACCGGATTGATTATCAAAAGCCTTGGACGGGTAGACCGAATTGACGCCGTGTATGTAGAAAATGGCATGAACGCGTATCGGCAGGAAATAGAAAAATTGACCGGCATCGAGATTCCGTTCAGCATTTCGTTCAATCTTGATCAATTTTCCCGTCTGACCGATTTGCTTTCCGGTTTGTCCGTATTCATTCCCACAGAAATTGACCTCATGGACGGGGACACGAGGGTTCTTCTTCCCTCAGGCGCCGTGACCCTTGACGGGGACAAGATACGTACGTATGTTACGTATCTGGATGAGCTGGATCAGGAAGGAGAAAATGCCGCGCGCAAACAGCGTTCAATTCTCGCTTTTTTCCGGGCGCTGAACGATAATGCTGAAGTGGCGTTTTCAAAGGATGTTTTTCCTGTTCTGTACCGGAACATGGAAACGAACCTCCGCCAGGAAACCCTGAAGCAACTCCTGCAGGATTTGTATTCAATTGACGCCGAACGTCTGATTCCCCAGCGTATAACCGGCTCGCTCCGGGACGTAGACGGGAAGCAGCTTCTTTTTCCGTTTTACGATGGTCAGCTCCTCAAGGATATCATCCGGCAGACCCTCGGCGGGCTCGCCTCCGAAGACGCCGCAGCGCAGGAGCGGATTTACGCGATAGAGATCCTGAACGGTACCGATAAGCAGGGCCTCGCGCAGCGTACCTCCGAGCTCTATCAGAGCTTCGGATACGACGTTATACGGGTGGGTAACGCGGAAACAAGCGATTATACCGATACCCTGGTTATTGACCGGATCGGTAACGAGCATGTCGCGAAGATTATCGCACAGATCATCCAGTGTGAAGCAATCCGGAGTACCCTTCCGGAGGAAAACAGTACGGATTTGTATGGAACTGAAGCGATAGTGGATTATACGATAATACTTGGAAAGGATTTTAATGGACGATATGTCCTGTCACAATAGGAGTAGTATGAAAACTGGCAATGATATACGAGCTGCAGCAATACAACTGGGAAAATTGCTCATCGATCACCGCGGTCAGGATGTTAAAGTACTTGATCTGAGCGGAAAGAACAGCTGGACGGATTATTTTGTTATCGCCACAACGTCGAGTTCGACCCATTCGAGAGGTCTTCAGCGTCATGTGCACGAGGCGCTCAAGGAAACCGGTCTGGAGATACGGCCTACGAAGCGGCGTATTCCTGATGGGGATGAATGGATACTCATGGATCTCGGAGCGGTAATTGTCCATTTGATGACTCCCGCAGCCCGTAATTTTTACGATCTGGAAAAACTCTGGTACGGAGCGCCCGATCTGCTTTCCGACACGACAGAAGTGTCGCCGGAATAAAAAAAAAGGCCTGTCTTGTACACAAGACAGGCGATTTTTAGGGGACGAATACTTTACTCGTCGAAATCGTCGTAGTCCAGATCGTCGTCTTCGTAATCGAAGTCGTCTTCTGCCTCGTCGTAGTCCCCTTCTTCTCCGAAGTCATCGAAATCATCGTCGTCAGTAAAATCGTCGTCGTCTTCGAAATCATCGAAGTCGTCGTCGGTTTCTTCGTCGAAATCGTCGTCTTCGTAGTCGTCGTATGCGTCTTCAAACACATACGCTGTCCGGCTTTGCTTCAGTCCAAGATCACTGTCGATAAACATTCGCTTTGGTTCCGTCCGTTAATTTGAATTTTGGTCGGCTCACAAACCCGTCCTGACCGGGAGTAAGATCGTGTTCCCTTGAAACATAATTGAGAGTGTTTGATTATGTCAACCATTCTGTCACTTTTTTTTGTGTTCCTTTTGAATTCCGCAGGATTTTGTGCTAAATCGCCGCGTCTTCATCACTCCTCCTTTGACAAAAGACGTTTTTTCGGTATAATCCCGATATCCATGGAACACACGATCGAGCTTGATGCTCCCTGCAAGATCAATCTTCACCTTCGGGTGCTTGACCGGCGGGATGACGGATTCCATAGTATTGAGAGCATATTCCAGATGATTTCCCTGTGCGACCGCATCGTATTGCATCGCATGGATTCACCGGGTGAATGCGAGATTGACTGTCCCCGGTTTGATCTTCCACCGGTAAACACGGTTTCGCGCGCGGTTGACCTTTTTCGGGATACAACCGGCATCCGGGACGGCATTCATGTGGTTCTGGATAAACAGATTCCGGCAGGCGCCGGTCTGGGCGGCGGTTCAACAGATGCCGCGGCTGTTCTTGCGGGTTTGAACCGGCTTTTTTCCGCCGGGCTCGGTGCGGACGATCTGCATGCCCTGGCGTGCGGAATTGGCAGTGATGTTCCGTTTTTTCTCGGGAGTCCCGCTGCCCTGGTTACCGGAAGGGGAGAGGCGCTCCAGGCGCTTGTACCCCGCACCGACGTGTACGGGATTTTGATTTGGCCCGGTGTACACAGCGGTACCGCGGAAGCGTATGCAGCTGTTGATGCCTGGAAAACCGGTCATCCGGATGCAGGATGCGGTATGCCGGATCGGGACGAACTCGCCGGAATTTACGCCGGGTCCCTTGATGGCTGGAAACGGTTCGGGAACAGCTTCAGCGCCCCGATTATGGAGCGCTATCCGGCTATCCGGAGCGTGCAACGTGAATTATATGATGCCGGAGCCTTGTATGCCGAAATGAGCGGTTCAGGTTCCAGCGTATTTGGATTATTTGGAGATAAAAAGGAGTCTGAACGAGTTTTTTCCCGCTTTTCCATGCGGCGGGACCTGTGCAGGGAATTTCTTTTGCTTGCGCACTCACCAATGCGGTAGTACAATTACAGTACGGGTATAACTGTGCCTGGTGCTTCTACTGCAAAGGAGAGAAAGTATGGAGATTACTGATATCCGTATCAGGAAGGTGACAACAGAGGGCAAGCTCAAGGCCTATGTAACCGTTACCTTCGACGACTGCTTCGTGATTCACAATGTGAAGATTATCGAAGGAAAGACAGGGATGTTTATTGCCATGCCGAGTAGAAAAATCCGGACCGGCGAGTACAAGGATGTTGCCCATCCTATCTGTCCCGACTTCCGCACGAAATTGCAGGACAAGATTCTGGCTGACTTTGAAGCCGGAAATATCGAGGAAACTACAACCGCCGATCTGGCTGACGATGTATAGACCCTGACCGGGTCTTCGGCGTCCGGATCGTGGTGGTGACACTGTGTATTCATTGGGACGTCGGCAAGTGGTAAGCCACCGGTTTTTGGTACCGGTATTCGCAGGTTCGAATCCTGCCGTCCCAGCTATCGCATAACGCGTTTATAAACCGCCGGTGTATACGGCGGTTTTTTGACAGAAACCTGAGCTCAGATCACGGGGAGTGTCCCTGTGGAAGGGGCCTTGTATTTTTAAGGAGTCCATGTATGAACGAGAAAATCATTGAGGCACGAACCCGGACGATGACCGGTAAAGGTGCCGCAAAACGGCTGCGCCGTGAAGGTCGCCTTCCTGCAGTCATGTACGACAATACCGGTAAGGCCGTATTGCTTGACCTGAATGCAAAAGATTTTGCGAAACTCTACGGAACCATTACCGAGAGTACCCTTATCGATGTGAAAATTGACGGCTCGAAGGACGCAATCGCGTTCGTCAAGGATGCCCAGTACAACATTATTACCGATACGGTAACCCATGTAGACTTCTATGAGGTAGAAGCCGGCAAGAAGATCCGCACCAAGATTCCGGTACGGCTTACCGGTTCTCCCGAAGGTGTACGCACGGGCGGTATTCTTGAGGCTGGAACCGAAGAACTCGATGTTGAATGTCTTCCCAAGAACCTGCCTCCGCGAGTTGTTGTGGACGTTTCCGATCTACAGCTCAACCACTCCATTCACGTCAAGGACGTGGTTGTTCCCGAAGGTGTTAAGGTTCTTACCGATCCCCATCTCACCATCGCGACCCTCAAGTATGCCAAGGCTGATATTCCTGCCGCCCAGCAGGAAGCAACCGCTGAAGCTGCTCCCGATGCACCTGCAGCCGAGTAAGATCATCGTAGAGAACTGTACAAGGGGACCTTTCGGTCCCCTTTTTTGTCTGGTATACTGAACGTATGAGCACAAGGCCGGATCCGGAACAGATTGTCCGCAATTTTTTCAGGGATTATTGTATCTCGGGCACCCTGTCACCTACCGAGGCGGAAACGCCCGTATCGTCGGCCGCGCTGCGATCTGCTCAGGTAATGCCAGCTGCCGCGTTGGCTGACCAAACCCTGCTGGCTGCGGTTTCAGGCGGCGCCGATTCGCTCTTTCTCCTCATCATGCTTCATACACTTGCTCCTGAGTACGGTTTCACGCTTTCCGCGGTCACGGTGAATCACCGCATGCGCAGTGAAGAAGAAAGTGGCGGGGATGCGGGTTTTGTTCAGGAATTCTGCGCCGCCCTGAATCCTCCCGTGCCCTGTTACCGTATCGATTTGCCTGAGGGTGCCGTTTTCGCCCTGGCAAAAACACGCGGCAGGGGAGAAGAGGACGCCGCGCGGGTTTTGCGGTACCGCGAGTTTGACCGTATTGCCCGGCAATCCGGTGTCAGGTGGATTTGTACCGGCCATACCCGGAATGACCAGCTTGAAACCCTCCTCATGCGTACCCTTCAGGGTTCACCGGTTGGCGCCAAACGGGGGATTGCACCAATATCCGGCAGAATCATGCGCCCGCTGCTCGGTGTTGACCGCCGGGACCTTGAAAAATGGCTTCGCGCAAGGGGCCACTGCTGGCGGGAAGATCACACAAACCGTGAAGAGCGCTACTTACGTAACCGGATACGTTCCCGGCTCGTTCCTGTACTCGATGCATCCTTTGCCGGATGGGCGCGGGGCATGCTTGCCGGAGCCCGGAAAGCAGCGGTCGATGAACAGTTCATTTCCTCTTTCCCGCTGCCTGAATGGACAATCTCTCCCTCCGGCTGTTCCTGTTCTGCAAGCGAATTTTTTGCCCTCCATCCGGCGCTCAGGATCAGGTTTTTATACCGGGGAATCGCGCTTTTGAACCGGGGCCGACGTATTCCGTATGCCCTGGTGGAAAAGATGACGTCCGTGCCGGAGAA
>MWCL01000093.1 GCA_002070025.1 Spirochaetes bacterium ADurb.Bin215 | reverse complement strand
CATGTATACCTCCCTCAGAGAGGTATATAGGAGAAATCAGGGCAGAATGGCCAGGAAATCAGGCGTTTTGAGAAAGATTTTTCAACAATTTTGATAGCAGTCTTACCTATTCCCTTTTTTTATTCCTTACGCAATACTCCAGATATGAACAATTCTACCCGGAAACCCGTAAAACCCCTTTCTAATGCCATTCGGATCGGACTTGCATCCGCCCGTGAAAATGCCCTCCCCGGAATACTGCTCTGGATCACCGCCGTGTTCATCATAACCGGTTATTACTTCCTTCCGCCGGTAACCGCGGCACTCACCACGTTGGGAAATTTGAAGGAAGCCGCGGGATATGGATATTCAGCGGTCGCGACCGCGATTTTCGGTGGACTCATTCCTTTTCTGTGGCGGCTCCTGAAGTCCCGAAAAATGAAAAAACTGAACCCCACCCTTCCCTCTCCCTGGAAGGTTCCCGCCTGGAAAGCAGGGGGTTTTCTCCTGGTATTCTGGGCATGGAAAGGAATTGAAATCGACTTCCTGTACCGTATGCAGACTGTTCTTTTCGGTTCAGGTAGTTCCGCCAGGGTCCTGATCCCAAAGGTTCTTGTTGACCAGTTTCTCTATAATCCCCTGTGGGCCGGAGGCATGCAGATCCTTGCCTACTGGTGGCTGGAAAACGCCTTCAGCAAAGCCGCATTGATCGACCCATCATTATGGAAAAGTATTGGGCCCCGGCTTGTCACAGTCCTGATATCGACCTGGGGAGTCTGGATTCCCATGGTCTCGATCATATACGCGATGCCGGCCAATCTTCAGGTGCCGCTTTTCAATATCGCCTTATGCTTCTGGGGCCTCATGCTCGCCAGTCTGACAAGAGAACAATAATCCGCGATTACTGACCCGCGGCGGCAATCTCCCGTTCCCATGCCCCGCTATCCATTGCCTTCTTGAAGGCAGCTTCAACCGGTTTCCGGTGCGCCGCCTTGCCTGATCCCAACATGAAGAATGTCGGGGTACGCATCAAGGGCGGTTGCTGAATGTAATAGGTCTTCAAACCGGAAGCCCGGGCCATGGATGGAACCATCTCCTGTACCACAATCGCAACCTGATACTTGCCCTCTGCAAGCTGTTTGAACTGGTCCATGTCATCTTGCGTTTCAAACACTTTCATCCCGCGGGTTACCGCCGCATGGCCCGGATGACCTTTTACAACGCCCACGGTGTACTTTCTCAAATCTCCCGGGTTGGAAACAGTAACTGAAGAATCGGTGGAAATCGCGCAAAAATCGCTGTTCATGAGCCGGGCAGGGATCATGACCGAGCCCTTGATCTGGGCTATAACCGGCTGCGCGAGAAAAAAAGCGCCGTCCACAGAACCGGTTGCCGCGGCCTTGATCAGTTCTTCCTGGGTGTCAAAAGGCCGAATCGTAATGTTATACCCTGCCTCGCCGAGAACCTTCACAACCGCCGGGCTATACCGCATCATTCCCCTGATCGTTCCAACCGTCAACTGCTCCGCATACACGGCAAAGGCGGTCATCACAACAAGCACAACACACACTACTCGCTTCATTTTCGGCTCCTTGTATTCAAGACTATGTTTTGAACTTTCCGATCTCCGCATCAAGAACCGCTATGTTCTCGGCGTTCCGACCCGAAAGTCCTGAAAGAGTATCTATTGCGGTTGATATTTCGGTAATACTCGTTGTCATGCCCTCAATTTCCCGCTTGTTCTGTTCTGTCGTATCCAGCAAGCGCTTGATTGACTGATTGATTTCCTGTGTACCTTCACGCATTCCGGTACTGTTTGCCCGTACGTCTTCTGTCATCTTGTTGAGTACCGACAGAGAATCTATGATCTGGGTATTACCCATGGACATTTCTTTCAAACCGGAAAGAGTTTCATTCATGCCGTCAACAACATTGCCAATCCCGGAAATAACTTCCTGAATGGTTCCGCCGGATTCTTGTGTTGCGCCACGGGCCCGTTCTATATCTGCGATTACAGAACCGATCGTGGAGGCAATATTTTTCGCATTCCGGGATGTCTGTTCGGCAAGCTTGCGAATCTCGTCGGCAACTACCGAGAAACCCTTGCCGTATTCGCCTGCATGGGCCGCCTCGATTGCGGCATTCATGGCAAGCAGATTTGTCTGACTTGCCACGTTGTTGATCATGGAAATCATCTCGGAAATTGATTCGGTCGATCGGGACACATCCTCCATGATCTTTATATTTTCCACAGCACCGCTGTTCAATCGTTTCGCCTCATCCTGCAGTTCACGGGCAAGTTCGCGTTTGTTTTCGGTTGAACGCTGGATTGTTTCCACATTGGCGATCATCTGTTGTATGGCCGCGGATGATTCATTCACCGCGCTCGCCTGATCCTGAATCATGTCCACAACTTCGAGAATGTAGGAGTTGATACGTTCCACTGATTCACTGGATTTCTGTATTTCATTGTTCAACAAACCGACACTGTCATTAATCGCGGTCATGGAAGTATTCACCCGCGATGCCGAAACTGATACATGTTGTGCCTCTTCCGCAAGATCGTCGCCAAGCGCAGAGCTGTCGACGCCGACTTCTTGTACTCTGGTAACAATGGAGCGGAGTTTCCCGACGAAAGTATTGAATGATCTCGAAAGAAGCGAGATTTCGTCATTGCTTTTTACCGGAACGGAAACCGATAAATCCGCGTCTCCAGCAGCGAGGTTCTGCATTATTCCCGCGAGAACGATGAGCGGCCTGGTTACCGTCCGGGATACGAGGGTAATGATCAGGGCTACAATGATGAAAAGGAAAATCTCGAGCGTAATTATGCCCTGAATAAATGACCGGTGGCTCGATTGTATGTAGTAGTCGGTAAAGACAATCCGGGCGGATCCTACCTCAACCGAATCCCGGGCGAGTGGAACGGTAACTTCATAGGAATCGGGAAGAGACTCCTCCTCAACCGTTGCCATTACCAGTCCTGTCGCATCCAGAATTTCGATGAACGTTATCTGGGGGTCTTTCAGCATCGTCTCCAGGCTGAGCTGTAAACCGATTGAATCATAACTCCAGACGTAGGAAACATTGGTTGTCGCAACAAGATCGGTCAGATAGGCAATTTCCGACTTCATTTCTTCCCGGCCAAGTTTTCCGTGCTGAATCGCCTGAAATACGGTGAAGGCCGTAAAACCGAGGAACACCGTAACAAGTGTGGGGAACAGAATTCGCTTTTGCAAGGTCATTTTTTTATGCCTCTTTTTTAAGCGGTAAAAAATTGCAACCGGAGATCCGGAAACACGGCAAGCGCTCTGAATTCAGCGTAGACCTGCACTTTTTCAGTGTCATGCGTTTTTTAGCGTCTCTTCATTTGATAGTAATGCGTTTGGAGCTCGACATATCTTGACAACCCCGGCATCAACCGGGACACTTGTCTGTATGGAACTGCTTGAAAAAATACGCTTGATACTGGACTTCCCCCTGTTTTCGCTCGGGAAATCTCCGGTTACCCTCATGTCGGCAATCATCCTGATTTTATCAACGTTTCTTCTCATCATGGTCACCAGGATTGTCCAGCGATGGGTTGTCCATAAACTGATGAGCAAGAGCACCATCGAGCTCGGTGTGCGGGACGCAGTAGCGTCGCTTGCGCGCTATGTCATTCTTGTCCTCGGCTTTATTGTGATCTTTCAGTCTGCCGGACTCGACCTGAGTGCCTTTTCCATACTCTTCGGAGCGCTCGGTGTCGGTATCGGATTCGGCTTGCAATCCCTTACCAACAACCTCGTAAGCGGTCTCGTAATTCTGGTGGAACGCCCCATCAAGCTCGGCGACCGGGTAGAGGTCGGCACGGTCAAGGGCGACGTAACAAAGATATCGATGCGTGCGACAACAATACGGACCAACAGCAATATTTCCGTAATCGTCCCCAATACCGAATTTGTTACTTCTACCGTTATCAACTGGTCCCATGACGACCGCAACGTACGGGTTCTCATTCCGGTCGGGGTGTCCTACAAGGAAGATCCGGCGCGAATTCGCGAGATACTGCTGGATGTGGTAAAACAGGAGCCCGGAGTTCTCGCGCATCCGGAACCTGCAGTTCTTTTTGACACCTACGGCGACAGCGCCCTCAATTTCAATCTGTCCGTGTGGACCCAGCAATTCAAGAGCACTCCGGCACTTCTGAAAAGCCGTCTCTACTTTGCCATCTTCGACCGATTCCGGACCGAAGGTGTTGAAATCCCGTTCCCGCAGCAGGACGTCCACATCATCGATACACCGGAAAGCAGACAGGGAGAACACTCATGATTCTGGTATCCATTTTTGAAAAACTCGCGCCCATTGTGTTCTTTCTCGCGCTCGGCGTGTTGTTCCGTACAAAGAATTTCCTGTCTGCACAGACCATCGACGAGATCAAACAGCTGCTGGTCCGGGTTACTCTTCCCGCGCTTCTCTTCCTTACGTTTCTGGAGCTGGATTTTCACCGGGAGTATTTTTTTGTAATCATTCTGATGTTCGTGATCAACCTCGTCATGCTCGGCGCGGGACACCTCGCGGGCAAATTCATCGCGCCGGGAAACCGGTACGTGCCTCTCATGTTCACCGGCTTCGAGATGGGTATGCTCGGCTTTTCATTGTTCGGTATCAGCTTCGGGCAAGCGGGTCTTCAGGCAATCGGCATTCTGGATCTGGGACAGGAGCTGTATGTATGGTTCGTACTGACGACGCTGCTCACCTTCATGACGCGGGGGAAACCGCGGATCGGCACAGTAGTCTCGTCATTTTTTACTTCACCGGTTATCCTCGCCATACTGGTCGGAATGGCGCTCAACGCGTTTCTTCCCGAAGGCATGCTTGAAACACTCCCCGGTTACACAGGAATTGATACCGCGCTTTCCATGCTCGCAGGACTAACCATCCCGCTCATACTCGTTATCATCGGTTATCAGCTCCGCTTCCGGCTCTCGGGCTTCGCTTCACCGCTTGCGCTGCTCGCATCGCGTACCATTCTTCTGCTCGGTTTTGCCGTCCTGATGGACCGCCTCGTTTTTCCACGCCTCGGGGAC
This sequence comes from Spirochaetes bacterium ADurb.Bin215, assembly GCA_002070025.1. Taxonomy (GTDB): domain Bacteria; phylum Spirochaetota; class Spirochaetia; order Treponematales; family Treponemataceae; genus Teretinema. The sequence continues at coordinate 3,307 of MWCL01000093.1, read as the reverse complement.
GTACCGGAGCTTTTGGCTCCGGCCATGTACACCCTGGCGATTCTTCCGCCGCCGTTCATCATGCCCCTGTTCATGGACGGGGCAAGCGAAGAAGAAGCGGAGTTCGTGGGTACCACGCTATCGCTCGGCACCCTCGTTACACTCGCGCTCTTCTTTGTGATTCTTGTGCTTTCCGGCGCTTAGACTGCACACCCCACCGTCAGCACGGTGCCGCAGTGGCCGGCTTCCACGATACCGCCGGTGAGTTCCGCCAGGCGCCGGGTTTCGTCATCCCCGGTGCAGTGAAACGCCGCGACACGCTGGATCCCCTGCTCGCGGATGAACGCGGCTGTGGCTTCAATGCGTTCCGCGGCAACACCGGCAAGATGGAATCCCCCGGCCACAAGGGCGACCGGACGGTCAGGCACGAACGACTTGACAAAATTCACCGTATTCATGAATCCCGCATGGCAGCAGCCGGTCAGAATGACAAGCCCGTCCAGCGTATCGGTCCACAGGACCAGTTCATCGGGAACCGTATCGCTCACCGTACATGCTTCATCTTCGAATAAGAGCGGCGACGGCGTTTCCAGCGGATGATTCCGGGGAATATTGTCCGCGAGGGAAACACGGCCGGCGCAAATCGACGTATTCCCGCTAAATGGGACATACGTGGATTCCGGCGCGAGGATGGCAATGCGGGATTCGGGTGAAAGCCCGATAAACCGGCAGGTCCCGGTCCGCTTGCTGTAGTGATGGCGAAATATGCCGGTCGAGGCGTGTATTCTTGCCCGGGGATACCGGGCCATGAATTCCGGAAGCGCGTCCGTATGATCATAATGACCATGGCTGAGCACGAGTGCTTCACATAGATTGAGATCGACCCCCGCGGCCGGAGCGTTTGCAAAGAGCGCCCCGCGGCCGGTGTCAAAGAGAATGCGATGCGTATGCTCTCCACAGATATCGATAACAGCCGCAAACCCGTGTTCGCTCACGAACGGCAGGTCTGCGGTATTGTCGGCAAGAACGGTTATCTGCACTCCGCCCCAGCTTGCAGCATCAGTGGTCACAGGCATTTGTCCCGGTGACCAGACTGCCGTCGAGATAACGGGCAACAACGGTATCGGAGGTGTCGCATTCCGCGCCGACGCAAACCGTGATACCGCGTTCGGCAAACAGGCTCTGTGCGCGCGATCCCATGCCACCGGCGATAATGTGGGTTATACCCATCTCGCCCAGGAACCGCGGGAGCAGTCCCGGTTCGTGGGGAGGCGCGTCGATCGAGGATTTTCCTGCGACCGATTTACCGTCAGCGGCGATGTCAAATACGTCGAACGCCGCGCAATGTCCAAAGTGAAGGTTAAGTTTTCCGTTTGCTACCGGTACCGCAATTTTCATACAAGGCTCCTTGAAATGGTTTGATATACTTCCGCCACCGGAGAGGTGGCAAATCGTGAAACATAGGGAATACCGGAATCGCCGGCTTCTCCTATCGCGGGATCAACGGGAATCGATCCCAATAGCGGTATGCCATAGGCGTCCGCGATTTTTTTCCCTGCGCCGGAACCAAACACCTCGGTTACCGTACCGCAATGAGGACAGACAAATCCGCTCATGTTTTCAACAATACCGGTGACCGGCAGATTGAGCTGGCGGCAAAAGTTCACCGATTTACTCACGTCTACGCGGGAAACTTCCTGGGGAGTGGTTACGATAACCGCGCCGTCCGCTTTTCCCAGAAGCTGGATAACCGATAGCGGTTCGTCTCCGGTTCCCGGCGGGCAGTCAACAATGAGCACGTCCAGATCGCCCCAGTCAACATCTTCCAGAAACTGTTTGATCACCCCGTTCTTCATCGGGCCGCGCCAGATAACCGGAGCATCTTCCGCCTGCAGCATGAACCCGATAGAGACCACGGCAAGATTGTCGATTCCGGGAACCGGAACCGGCTGGATGGCGTCCCCATCGGACAGGAGTTTTTCTCCGACCAGCCCGAGCATGGTCGGTGTACTGGGGCCATGGATGTCCACGTCCAGAAGCCCGACCTTCTTTCCTTCCAGGGCAAGCGCTGCGGCAAGGTTCACTGCGACGGTACTTTTTCCCACACCGCCTTTTCCCGACATGACAACGTATTTCTTTTTCACGTTGTCCATTGTTACTGCGTCAATTGACATAGATTCTCCCATATGGTGTTCACGGCATCGGCTACTGACGCGGCGCCGTGTTTTTGCGCATATTCCTGAATGCTCAATCCCTGAATTTGTGCCGCGGTTACGCTCCGGTCCCAGGGAATGGTTCCCAGAACGGGAATCGAGTTTCTTGAGCACCACTCGATGATTGAACGGGTCTGTTCCGCGTTAATGTCGAATTTGTTGACACAGACATGAACCGGAACAGAAAAATGCCGCGCAAGAGAGGCTACCCGTTCCAGATCATGCAGCCCGGAAAGAGTCGGTTCGGTTACCACCACCACGGCATCGCATCCGGTAATTGAGGCGATAACGGGACAACCGGTTCCCGGAGATCCGTCAACAATCAAGTAATCTGCCTCCGGTCCCGAACCATCCGGACCGTTTTGTGCCATGTGCTTCGCGGCCGTGCGTACGGTAGTCACCAGTTTCCCCGAATTTTCCGCGCCGATATCAAGCGCCGCATGAACAAGCGGGCCAAAACGGGTATCCGATACAAACCACTGGCCGCAATACCGGTCCGGAAATTCTATTCCATGCGCTGGACAAAACCGTACACAGACACCGCAACCTTCGCATGAGGTTTCGTCAATAACCATACCTGCCGCATCAGAATAACTGATCGCCTCAAATCTGCACAAGTCCTTGCATACCGTACCAGTACCGTACGAAATACATTTTTTTTGATCTATGCGGGCAACATGACTCGAGTAAAAATCGTGTGTCTCCTTCACATCGGGATTAAACAGAAGATGCAAATCCGACGCGTCAACATCACAATCGGCGAATACAACCCGGTACTTCTTTACCGCTGCAGAAGCAAGGGCTGCGGTCAGACTCGTTTTTCCGGTGCCACCCTTTCCGCTTATTACCACTATTTCTTTCATGCGTGTTTTCTCCCGTCGTTCACCACTCCGGCAAGATACGCGGCATCCCGCGCGAGACGGGCAAATTGCTCCCGATATTCCGGCGCTGCCTGTACGAGCGGTATTCCGGAGGAATATCCTTCGGCGATGCGGCGGTCTTCCGGAATTTCCAGAAGAAGCGGAATGGATTCCTTTTTACAATACTCGCGAACCCGATCATCACCGGAATCACTCCGGTTAATTACCACACCAAAAGGCAACTTCATCTTGCGT
>MWCL01000092.1 GCA_002070025.1 Spirochaetes bacterium ADurb.Bin215 | reverse complement strand
GGGCCAAGGCTTCTGTCGGCGCGGAACTGTCAAGTATGGCGACAACGCTGTCGCGTTCCAGATTCTTTTCAAGCTGTGCCGATACATGCGAAATACCCTGCTCAAGGGAATAGGACTGTGCGTGCACGGGAAAGACTATCCCGGCGAGTATAATACCTAGCAATCCCGACAAGACAGCAATACGCGATGAACGAATACTTGTCTGTGCCATCATCGTGAAATCCTCGCCGGCAGAGAACTGTTTCGGGGAAATTCACTCACTTTGGGTACTCCTTGTTTCTGTTCTACAGACACAGTATAGCATCAGTTCCCGAACCGGACATACAAAAAAGAGGCAGACCCGGAGAGCGTGCCGGGTCTGCCAACAAGGAGGAGAAAAACTAACGTGAAGAATTCTTTGACTTTGTATAAACGTCGAAACAAACAGCGGCGAGAAGGACCATGCCCTTGATTGCCTGCTGCCAGTCTACGCTGACACCCATGATGGACATACCGTTATTGAGAACACCCATAACGAGACCACCGACGATGGTTCCAAGTACGGTTCCAACTCCGCCCGACGCGGACGCGCCGCCGATATAACAGGCCGCGATGGCATCGAGCTCAAAGTTGGTTCCGGCTTTCGGAGTCGCGGCGTTGAGCCGTCCGGCTACTACAAGACCGGCAACCGCGGCGAGCAGGCCCATGTTCGCATACACCCAGAACATGACCCGGTGGGTCTTTACTCCGGAAAGACGCGCCGCCTTTTCATTGCCGCCGAGCGCGTAGATGTGCCGGCCGGAGATTGTTTTCTGGGTTATGAATGTGTAGATGAAGATGAGAGACGCGAGAAGAATGAGTACGAGCGGAATACCGTTGTGCGCGGCCAGCAAGAGCGTAAGGGTATTGATCGCAAGAACCACCAGCGTGATCTTGACGATTTCGAGTCCGACCGGGAGCACTTCAAAGTCATACTTCTTCTTGCGTTTCCGCATGTTCAGCTGCACCGCGATGAATATTGCCGAAAGCACGAGGCCGGCGAGTATGGCAATCGCGTTTAATCCGGCGATCTTGAAATCGCCCGGAAGATATCCCGCTGCTATGTTCTGGATACTCTTGGCGAACGGCGCCTTGGTCTGTCCCTTGAGAATGACCATGGTAAGTCCGCGGAAGATGAGCATACCGCCGAGTGTTACAATAAACGGCGGAATTTTCCGATACGCAATGAAATACCCGTGAAAGGATCCAACCAGCAACCCGACAAGGAGGGTCAGAATAATGCCGAGAACAACGGGCATGTGCAGGTCTATCATGAAAACCGCGGCAACCGCCCCGACGAACGCGACTACGGACCCGACCGAAAGATCGACGTTTCCGGTCACGATACACAGGAGCATGCCGACCCCGAGTATGAGTACATAACTGTTCTGTAAAACCAGGTTGGTAATGTTCATCGGCCGGAACAGAATTCCGCCGGTCAATACCTGGAACAGTGCCATGATGAATACGAGGGCGAGCACCATCCCGTACTGACGTATGTTGTTCTTGAAGAATGCGGTAACATTTCCCACTTGTGTTCTCCTTGTTTCCTGTTACACAGCCAGTACAGACTGTATGGTGCGTTTGTGGCTCATGATGCATTTCATGATGCTTTCCTGGGTTGCCTGCGCCCGCGGCAGTTCTCCGGCAATCTCGCCGTCGGTGATGACATAAATGCGATCGCACATACCGAGCAGTTCCGGCATCTCCGATGATATCATGAGTATGGCTTTTCCTTCCGACGCGAGCTTGTTGATTATAGTATAGATTTCATACTTCGCGCCGACATCAATGCCGCGTGTCGGTTCGTCGAGAATGAGCACATCCGGATCGGACATGATCCATTTCCCGAGCACAACCTTCTGCTGGTTTCCGCCGGAAAGACTTTCCACCCGCTGGTCGATGCCCGAACACTTGATATTCAGTTTTTTCCGGTATTCGTTGGATATCAGGTTCTCCTGGCTTTCATCCACGACACCGAATTTGCTCAATTTGTCGAGACTCGGCAGGGTCACGTTGTTCCGGATATCGTCAATAAGAACAAGGCCGTATTTTTTCCGGTCCTCGGTCACATAGGCTATACCGTTGGCAATGCTGTCGCCCACCGAGTTGTTCCGGATTTCAACACCGTTTTTGAATACGCGACCCGAGTGGTTTACGCCATAGGTTTTTCCGAATATGCTCATGGCGATTTCGGTCCGTCCCGCACCCATGAGCCCGGCAAACCCGACGACCTCACCCCTTCTGAGATTGAATGACACATTGTTTACAATAGCACGTGATTCATTCATCGGATCAAATACCGTAAGACCTTCCACCCTGAGTATTTCTTCTCCGGGTGTAGTAGCCCTGCTCGGAAAGCGATCAAGGATTTCCCGACCAACCATGCTCCGGATAAGACGGTCCTCGTCAATTTCATTATCACTATTCGCGACGGTTTCTATTACCTTGCCGTCCCGCAGTATCGTTATGGCGTCCGCGACCCGGGTAACTTCGTTCAGTTTGTGTGAAATGAGAATCGAAGTTACACCGTGCGCTTTCAGATCAACGAGAAGCTCAAGAAGCTTGCAGCTTTCCTCGTCATTCAGCGCCGCGGTCGGTTCGTCCAGAATCAGCAGTTTGACATTCTTTGACAATGCTTTCGCTATTTCCACGAGCTGTTGTTTGCCTACGCCGAGATTGGAAATCTGTGTGTAGGGATTTTCATTCAGCCCGACTTTTTTCAATAATTCTTTCGAGAGGGTCACGGTATCATCCCAGTTGATAATGCCGTTATGCGCCTGTTCGTTTCCGAGGAAAATGTTTTCCGCGATGGAAAGATAAGGAATGAGCGCCAGTTCCTGGTGGATTATGACAATACCGAGCTGTTCGCTTTCGCGGATGTCACGGAAACGGCATTCCTTGCCGTCAAGAAGGATTTCTCCGTCATAACTTCCATGGGGATACACTCCGCTGAGTATGTTCATCAGGGTAGACTTTCCCGCTCCGTTTTCGCCCACCAGCGCGTGGATCTCATGATTTACAACGGACAAACTGACATTTTCCAGGGCGCGTACGCCGGAAAAATCCTTGGTTATGTCCTTCATTTCCAAAAGTGTTTCAGCCATGAACTCCGCCTTGCATGTGTAAGAGGACCCGGAACATTCCGGGTCCTCTTGTTCTGATACGCTGTTTACTTCAGATCAGCTTCTTTGTAGTACCCGGTATCTATTAATGCTTCACGATAGTTGGTTATGTCAACCGATACCGGCTCTTCCAGGTAGGAAGGAACAATCTTTACACCGTTGTCATAGGTCTTGGTGTCATTCACTTCCGCTGCTTTGCCCTGAAGTACCGCGTCTACCATGCTGGCTGCACGGTTGGCGAGGGTCCGGGTGTCCTTGAATACGGTGTGGGTCTGCTCTCCGGCAAGCATTGACTTGACAGAGGGAAGCTCGGCGTCCTGTCCGGTAACGATCGGCAGTTTCTTTGCACCGCGTCCGTATCCGGCGCTCTTGAGCGCAGAAAGGATACCGATGGAAATACCGTCATACGGGGAAAGAACCGCGTCAATGTTGGCGTTGGTGTAATGTGCGGTGATGATATTGTCCATACGCTGCTGTGCGGTCGCACCGTCCCAGCGCAGGGTCGCAACCTGGGCAAAGTCGGTCTGGTTCGAACGGATCTTGAGCTGTCCTTTCTTGATGTAGGGATTCAGCTGATCCATCGCGCCGTTGAAGAAGAAGTATGCATTGTTGTCGTCGGGTGATCCGGCGAAGATTTCCACGTTGTAGGGTCCCTTTCCTTCTTTCAGTCCGAGTTTTTCAACAATGTAGCCGCCCTGCTGTACACCGACCTTATAGTTGTCGAATGTCGCATAGTAGCTTACGTGCGGGCTGTTGCGGATAAGGCGGTCATAGGCGATTACCGGAACATTCGACGCTGCGGCTTTTTCCAGAACATTCGTCAATGATTCACCGTCGATCGAAGCGATGACGAGACAGTTGACGCCGCGGGTAATCATGTTTTCAATCTGGGCAACCTGGGCATCAATGTTGTCTTCAGCGTACTGAAGAATAACCTTGTAACCCCGTTCTTCCAGGATCTTCTTCATGTTGCCACCGTCCTGAATCCAGCGCTGGGAAGACTGTGTAGGCATGGCGATTCCGACGAGTTTCGCCGATCCCGAATCCTGCTGTCCGCCCGCAAAGAGGGGGACTGCCGCTAGCATGACCATAAGTGCGAGTGCGATGACTGCAATTATCCTTTTCATGGTAACTCCTTCACCTTTTGATTACGATCGTATCTGACCGCTCCGTACGTTCGTTTTTGTGCGTTTTAACCGGTCCCTACTTTCGTTTGTGATTGTATCGTAACCCTGGTCTGGAAATCTGTCAAACAATTTCTGCGTTATCCTACACATTTTTTATTCATGTTGCCCGATGTTCGATTTGGAGTGTATAGTGTACCCATACGGAGGATTCCCCTTGTTTGCGCTTGAACGATACCGTTTCATAGATAAATATCTTGACGAAAAAAAACAGGTGGAAGTACACGCCTTGAGCGAGCTCCTGGATGTGTCCGAAGTTACCATCCGCCGTGATCTCGAGAAGATGGAAAAGAACGGACTTCTGGTCCGTACCCACGGCGGTGCGGTACGCATCGAAGAAGAAGCGGGGGATTCTCCGGAACCGGACAACCAGTTTGGAGATCGTGAGGGCAACGCGGTACACCTTGAGCTGATACAGGAAATCGCGGCAACAGCGGCGCGCCTCGTTATGGACGGAGATACCATCATGCTGTTCTCCGGACCGCTTTGCCGGGCCCTTGCACGACAACTGCAGGATAAACAATCACTTACAATTCTTACCAACGACATTGATATTGCGTCCGGATTCAACCGTTCAGGCAATAAACGCCTCGTCCTGCTTGGCGGCGACCTGAATCCCGACGAACGTGCCGTTTTCGGAACCCTGACCATGGACGATCTCCAGCGGTTTCATGTTGACCGCCTTTTTACCGAGGTGGACGGTTGTGGAAAGAACTTCGAGCTCTCCGTCCATACCCAGGAGAAAGCCATGCTTGTGCGCGAAGGCCGCCAGCGAACGGAGGAATTCGTCATCCTGTGTCTGGCAAGCGGGTTTGAAAAGAGCGCTTTTTACTCATTCGGCTCCGCACGGTCCGGGGACCTGCTGGTGACCGACCGCACCGTTCCCGATGAAATAAAACAGCGGTTCTTTGACGCGAACCTCAGAATGTACACCGCGCCGGATATATTTGAAGGAGCCGTATGACAACAGAGCGCCGGGTTTTCGAACTGAAAAACGTATCAAAACGCTTCAACGAAAGCTTCGCTCTTGACACCATCAATTTGAGCCTGTTCAGCGGTGAGGTTCACGTCATTATCGGTGAAAACGGATCAGGCAAGACCGCCCTCCTCCGCCTCCTGGCCGGGCTGTATGCTCCCGACAGCGGAAAGTTCTTCTATAATGGACAGGAACAGCAGTTTCAGGGATTCTCACAGGCACGGCAGCTGGGAATCATGTACCGGCCCCAGGAACCGCAACTCTTCGACAATCTTTCCATTGCGGAGAACCTTTTTTTCGATCATCTCCCCCGCAACAAACTGAGCGGACTCGATACAATACGTTTATATGACAAAACAAAGAAATTGCTGACCGAGTTGGGTATCACACTCAATCCGCAAGCGCTTGCTGGAACCCTGGGCTACGCCCAGCGCCAGCTACTGGAAGCGGCAAAAGCCTGTATCGGAAACAACGCGCTTGTTGCACTCGACGAACCGACCGCGTCCCTTGCCGAACCGGAGCGGGAAATTCTCTTTTCCATAGTCCGCCGCCTCCGGGAATCCGGCGCAAGCATTGTTTATGTGTCCCACCGCCTCGATGAGGTGCTTAAAATCGGGGACAAGGTATCCGTCATGCGCCACGGAAAAATCGTGGACACCATGCCAATTGAAAATATAGACAAGAGTTCCCTGGTGCACCGTATGACCGGCGAACTTATGACAGAGCGATATCCCCGTTTTACCGTGCCGAAGGGGAACGCGCTTCTGGAAGTGCAAAATTTGCACAGCGGCCACATATTGCGCGGTGTAACCTTTACCCTGAAAAAACAGGAAATACTCGGAATTACCGGACTGATGGGATCGGGCAGGACGAGGCTCGCGCAATGCCTCTTCGGTGCGGTCGAACCCTCACGGGGGACAATTCTGCTGGACGGGAAACCGGTCCGGTTCCGCTCGCCGCAGGATGCCCTGAACCGGGGCATCGCGCTCGTTCCGGAAGACCGCGTGGAAAACTGCATCCTCCGCAGCCAGGATCTCGTCCTCAATCTTACGGTCGCCAGTCTCAGACGGTTCAAGAAGACGACCGGCCTTGATTCTGCGCACATGTTCTCCCTGGTCAAGGACTATTCGGACCGTATCGGGCTCCGCCCGGGAAAACCCGGAGACTATCCCGAATTCTATTCAGGCGGTAACCAGCAAAAAGTCTCCGTTGCCCGCTGGCTCGCCAAACGGTCCCGCATCTATATCTTTGACGAGCCGACCAAGGGTATCGACGCGTCATCCAAGGTGGATGTGTACAATGCGATATCCGACATGGTGTCCAAAGGAGCCTCGGTCATATTGGTTTCGTCAGACATGGAGGAAATACTCGGCATGTGCGACCGGGTCCTCGTACTCACCGGCGGAAAAATCGTCTGCGACCTTCCCCGGGACAAAGTAACCCAGGAACAGATACTCGAGTACGCTACCGGTGAAGAAGAATGACTTTCCCGCGTTTGTCCTTGAAATCTCCCGGCGATGTCCAGTATCCGAACGATACATTGTTTATCCACATGGTACTGTCGGACCGGGATTCTCTCGCCGTCAATTCGGCAAGGGATCCGGAGCGTGTACAACCGGGAACTGTAAGCGCCACAACTATTGATAGCGATGAGCTTTCCTCGACAATCTCTCCTCTGTCATGGAATGTCATCAGGGTACGATTCGACAGCATGCAACAATAAGCAGGTAAAAAAAAACAATTGCAGCAAGCACCATGCTTGCTGCTTTTTTTTACCGCTTACCGCTTCCGGTACTCGGTATGCAGCAGTTCATGCGAAAGATGCCCGAGGGGTTTGCCGAAGAACTCGGTGTACAGCGTTTTAATCGCCGGATTCTCGTGGGATTTCCGCAAGGGGAGCAGCTCGTCTTCCCGGTAAATGGCAGCCTTTCGTTTTTCCCGTTTTTCCCAGGTCGGAGCGACCGGCTGTCCGCCACCGCCGATGCAGCCACCGGGACAGGTCATGATTTCCACAAAGGCGTAGTCACTTGTTCCCGCGGCAATCTCATCGAGAATGATCCGGGCGTTTTTCAGGGTATGCGCTACGGCAACTTTCAGCTTTTTGTCGCCTACTTGCAGCGCCGCGCTCTTGATACCGTTAAAACCACGGACCGCTTCAAGTTCCAGCTTCGGAAGCGGAGTCCCGGTGGCCACTTCATACGCGGTTCTGACCGCAGCTTCCATGACACCGCCGGTTGTGCCGAATATGACCGCGGCGCCGGTGCTTTCACCCAGGGGATTGTCGAAGGATTCCTCGGGAAGCGACGTAAAATCGATACCGGCTCGCTTTATCATCCGGGCAAGTTCCCGGGTGGTGAGAGCAAAATCGACATCGTAATAGGGACTGTCCTTTTTCCCTTTCTCCTTCCACCACTTCCATGCATCCCGCATTTCCGGTCGCTTCGCTTCAAACTTCTTGGCGGTACAGGGCATGATGGAGACCACAACAATCTTTGACGGGTCAACACCCGCTTTTTCGGCCCAATATGTCTTCGCAACGGAACCGAACATCTGCTGGGGCGACTTGCAGGACGAAAGATGCGGAACCAGATCGGGATAGAAGGTTTCTATGAACGATATCCAACCCGGCGAACAGGAGGTGAGCATGGGAAGCGCACCGCCGTTTGATAGACGGTGAAGCAACTCTGTTCCCTCCTCCATGATGGTCAGGTCGGCGGTAAACTGGGTGTCGAATACCTTGTTGAAGCCGAGGCGCCGGAGCGCGGTAACCATTTTCCCGGTGACCAGGGAACCATCCTTCATGCCCAGTTCTTCGCCGAGCGATGCCCGGATGGCCGGCGCTGTCTGCACCACAACGGTGAGTTCCGGGTCATGGAGAACATCGAATACTTCGGCGGTTTGGTCCCGTTCGGTGAGCGCACCGGTCGGGCAGACCACCGTACACTGTCCGCAGGAAACGCAGACCGACTCGCTCAGGGCTTTGTCCATGAACGGTGCGATACGGGTTTTTATCCCGCGTCCGGCGAAATCAATGGCGGCGACCGACTGAACTTCGCGGCACACCGCGACGCATCGGCCGCAGAGTATGCATTTGTTGTTGTCCCGCATGACGCC
>MWCL01000091.1 GCA_002070025.1 Spirochaetes bacterium ADurb.Bin215 | reverse complement strand
TCAAAATCATACATGATCGCCGCGACCGGCATCGTCATCTTCTTCGGCATGCACTCCTCCATTCCAGAAATCCAGCATACGACGCAATCGGATCGTATGCAAGATTATAAGAAATTGAGGAAATCAATCTAACTTGATAAATTTGAAGCATGTTCAAAAATAAAGCATGTTTTATATACTGTTTCACCGCGCTCGGCTATCAATCAGGAGGGTTTGTGTAAAACACCGGACCCGGTGGCCGGGCGAAAGCTCGCGCCAGCCGGGTTTTTCTTTTTTGCAGCGCTCGTCCGCAAGCGGACAACGCGCGGCAAAAACACAGCCCGTCGGGGTGCCAACCGTCGCGGGGTTCTCAACAGCCATCTCGTCAGACTTGCTGCCCGCGGCCTGCTTCGCTCCCGCCTCGGGAGCTTCTCTCCCCGCGCTTTCGAAGAGGAGGCGGGTGTAGGGGTGCGCCGCCGAGCGGTAGAGTTCGCGGGCGTCGGCTTCTTCCATCAGTTCGCCCCGGTACATCACGCCGATACGGTCGCAAAACCAGCTGGATACTTTCAGATCATGCGCAATAAACAACAGCGAGATGCCGCGACGCTTTCTGATGTCGAGGAGCAGGTTGAGGATCTGTCCCTGGATGGAGACGTCGAGGGCGGAGACCACTTCGTCGCAAATGAGCACCCGCGGTTCCATGAGGAGTCCCCGGGCAATCGAAATGCGTTGACGCTGTCCGCCGGAAAAATCAGCGGGCCGGCGGTCGAGGTCTTCAGCGGAAAGACCGACTTCTTCCATGATGGCGGCCGCGGCTTCCCGGGCGGCATTTTTACCCGGCCATGAGGGTGACCAGCGCCAGCCGGAGACGAGCACGTCGAATACGGACATGCGCGGATTGAGTGATCGCGCGGGATCCTGGAAGATGTATTTCACTTTTTCGCGGTACGAGCGGAGGGCGTGTCCCTTGAGCGCGCCAACGTCGGTGTCGTCCATGAAGCGGATGGTACCCGAATCGGCGTCGTACATGCGCACCAGCAGGCGCGCGGTCGTCGTCTTTCCGCAGCCGGATTCCCCCACAAGGCCGTAGGTTTCGTTTTCCGCGAGGGTAAACGAGATTCCGTTGACCGCCTGGACGAACTTGCCGAAGCGGGCAAAAAACCCGGCTTCCAGATTGAACCGTTTTGAAAGGTCGGTAACCGTCAATACATTCATACTTGTTTCTCCGGGGTAAACACGCAGCGGTAGCGGTGCGGTGTGCTTTGCGGATTATCGTGAGCCGACACCCCGGCGGGGTTACAGCACTCACCCGGGTGTCCAGCTCCCGCGGGGTGCTGCGCATCACGCGGGGGTAACTCTTCCAGCACCGGCAGCGCTTCCCGGCACACAGCTGCGGCGTACCGGCAGCGCGGGGCGAAGGGACAGGCTGGGGGCGGGTTCGAGGGGTCGGGGACCCGGCCCGAAATGATGTCGAGGGGGTCGCGGGAATAATGCATTTCGAATCGGGGGGCCGCGGCGAGAAGAGCCCGGGTATAGGGATGGGCCGGGGACTCAAACACGTCGCGTGCCGGGCCCTGTTCCATGACGAGGCCGGAATACATGACGAGGATCCGGTCGGAGATTCCGGCGACGAGATCGATGTCGTGGCTGATAAAGATGACCGAGATCTTCCGTTCGTCGCGGATACGCTTGATGAGCGCGACTATCTGCGCCTGGATAGTCACATCGAGCGCAGTTGTGGGTTCGTCGGCAATGAGGAGTTCGCAGCCTTGTGCGAGCGCGAGGGCGATGCCGATGCGCTGGAGCTGGCCGCCGGAGAACTGGTGCGGAAAATTCCCGAGTCGTTCTTCAACCCGGTCGAGTCCCACTTCTTCCAGAAGGGAAACCGCTTTTTTCCGCGCCGCCTCGCGGGTCATCGTCGGATTGGAATTCCGGAACGTCTCCAGGAACACCTTTTCCATGTTCTGCAAAGGGTCGTACGAGCGGCCCGGTTCCTGGAAAATCATGCCGATCTTCTTTCCCCGGAACGCACGTATAGACTCGAGCGGCAGGCCGAGCAGCTCCTGTCCGTCGTAGAGAACAGATCCGCTCCAGACAGCGGTCTTGGGCAAGAGTCCGGGAATAGCGGAGGTCGTCACGCTTTTCCCGGAGCCGCTTTCACCCACAATGCCGAGAATCTCTCCCCGCCGCAGCGAGAACGACACGCCGCGTACGGCCTGAAGCGCGCCATGCGCCGGAGCGGGCCGCGGGAAGGACACGGCAAGATCGCACACGTGCACAAGCGCGTCATCGTCAGCAGGTACTGTCTTTTTCCCGAAAAGCTTGTCCCGTATCCGGGGAAAGACCGCGTGATACGGATCGTAAAAATCGCGGAGGGTATCCGCGAGGAAGTTGAACGCGAGGGTCACCGTGAGGAGGAGCCACACGGGAGAGAGGAGCCAGGGGAAATTGCGGAGATTCGAGAGCGTCGAAATGTCCCGCTTGATGAGGGAGCCCCAGCTCACCGCCGGGTCCACGATACCGAGCCCGAGATACGAGAGGGTCGTCTCGCTCATGATGAAGCCGGGAATGGAGAGCGCAATGCTCACGATGAGGAGGCTGGCGGTCTGCGGAATGATGTGCGCGAAAATAATGAGAACGCTCGGGATGCCTTCGAGGCGGGCGTTCAGGATAAAGTCTTCCCGTTTGATCGAATGGACGAGCCCCCGGATCGTCCGTGCGGTTCCCGGCCAGCCCACGAGCGAGAGGATCACGGTGATCACCATGTACGACTGCCCGGAGTCCATGTCGCCGGAAAGCAGGGAGCGCAAAAAGAGGATGAGGTAGAGCCCGGGGATCAGCATGAAAAACTCGGAGAAACGCATGATGGCCCAGTCGACCATGCCGCCGTAATATCCGGCAAGGCCGCCGAAAAGGATGGCGAGGCCGAGCGAGATCGCCGTCGCGATAAACCCGATGGTGAGTGAAATACGGCTTCCGTGGATCACGCGCGAGAAAAGATCTCGGCCCAGATTGTCGGCCCCGAAGACGAAAACAGGATAGCGTCCGTCTTTTGTTCCGATGAGGTGCCGCTCCGCCGGAATGAGGCCGAAGAGCTTGTACGGCGCGCCCTTCACGAAGAACCCGACCGGATGGTACGCGTCTTTCACGAGCACATATTTCCAGGTCATGGTATTGATAACCCGCGCTTCCTGCGCCTGGAGACCCTGCAGGGTCAGGCGGAGGTTCGGCGGATGATAGGTCATCTCGGGAAACGAGGTTGTCGGCTCATAGGGCGCGACCGGTTCGGCGAACGCCATGAGCAGGTAGAGAAAGACGAGGATGACGAGGGCGGAAACGCCGAGCGGGCGCGACGCGAGAAACCGGGAGAACTTTTTCATTCTTTACCGTACCGTATGCGGGGATCAACGAGCGCCAGGGTTATGTCCGCGAGCACCATTCCCACCAGAACAAGAAACGAGATAAACATCAGGTTCGCGAGAACCAGGTTTACATCCTCCTGAATGACGGCCTCGTACATGAGCCGGCCGATTCCCGGATAGGCGAAAATGATTTCCAGGATGAGCGAGCCGGAAAAAAGCCCGGCGAGCAAATTGGCGCTTCCCGTTATGTACGGGTTCAGCGTATTGCGGAAGGCATGGTTGAAGTACACGCGCTTTTCCGCGATTCCCCGGGCGCGGAGGCTCGTGATGTACGGCTGGCCGAGCTGGTCGAGCATGGTCGCCCGGATCATCCGCATGGTGCCGCCCACCCCGCCGAGAAAGGCGGCCAGGAGGGGCAGGAAAATGTGGTGCGCGTAACTGAACACAAACCGGGCGGGCGCTTCCGAAAACGGAAAGCCGGGATACCCGGTCACCGGGAAAAATCCGGTGCTCGCGGCGAAGAGCTGCAACAGGATGAGCATGAGAATCCCGGGGAAGGCGTGGAGGACCAGGGCGAAAAAGGTCGCCGCGAGGTCGGTCCGGGTGCCCGCCTTGGTGGAGAACCACACCCCGAGCGCGAAAGAGGTGATGGTGATGAGCACGAGGGAAATCATGTTGAGAAGCACCGAATTCGCGAGGCGCGTACCGATCAAAAACGACACCGGCGCGCGGGAAATGAGGCTCACGCCGAGATCCTGATGCACGATCACCTGACGGAGCCAACGGAAATACTGCTCGTAAAACGGCCGGTCAAGCCCGAGCGCCGCACGGGTCGCCTCGAGCTGTTCGACGGCGAACTGTTGATCGCCCCTCCCCATCGCGCCATCCGTGGCCATGAGCTGCTGGATCATTATCTGGTCCACGATGTCGCCGGGAGCGAGCTCCATGAGACCGAAGACGGCGAAGCCGAGGACAAAGAGAATCACGGCCATGGTGACGATGCGTCCGAAGATGAAAGTTAAAAGAGGAAAGCGTTTTTTTGCCCGGGAGAGGGGTGTAAGTACTGCTACCAAAATTGTTGAAACTTTCATCGCATTCCCTCCGGCCTGAGCCAGGCATAATCGAGCTGTAATCCGCCAATATTATCATAATACACATTCGTAAAGTCCCACCGGTTCCTGAGCGCGGTAAACATGCGCGGACGAACCAGATATATGAGGGGACATTGCTCCAGAATGAGCGCCTGATACTCGTTCCAGATCCGCTCCGCGCGGGCCCGGTCAAGCGTATACCGCCCTTCGTTGTACAGATAATCGATTCGCGCTTCCCAGTCGGTCGCGGGAGACTCCTGCAAGGGGTGCCAGAGGTGGAGATTCCCGGTGGAGGGCCACACATTGGATCCTTGCGTGGGCCAGTAATTCGCGCCGAGGCCGATAATTACCGACTGCCAATCGTAGCTCGAGGTAAGCTGCTCAACCACCTTCTGGAAATCGGTCGCGCGGATCCGTATCCGGACTCCAACCCTGGCAGCCTCGTCCACAATGATGGACGCGAGATCGTTCGTTATTGCGTTGTCCGCCGGAATGGTCAGGTCAAATTCGACCTCCCGCCCCTGCACATCGCGCATCACGCCGTCAGCGTCCCGCGACATTCCAATAGAAGCAAGAAGCTGCACCGCGCGTTCGGGATCGTACAAGTATTCAAGGCGGAGCGCCGGATTGTAAAAGGGATTGGGCTCCGCGAAAAAGGAAAGTTTGGGGACGGCGAGGCCGCGGTAGGTTTGCGCGATCATCCGTTCCCGGTTCACGAGACAACTCATCGCCTGGCGGAATTCTTTCCGGGTAAACCAGTCAAAGTCTGCGCGCTCGGCGTTTTTCGGATTCTGGTTGAAACTCCAGAAGCTTGCCCCGAGCGAGCCGCCGCCGCTGAACACGGTGTAGTCCGCGTCCTCCCGGCCCACCATCTCTTCGAGGTCTTCGGGTCTGAGTCCATAGGAATCCTGCTGACCCTGGCCAAACAGGAGCTTTTGCGTATTTTCTTCCGGAATGATCCGGACAATCTTCTTGTCGGGGTAGGGAATGGTGCCGCCCGTGGAGTCGGCGCCCCAGTACGCGGGGTTCCGTTCAAAGACCAGACGCTGGCCGGGAGAATACTCGGTGAGAAACCAGGGTCCCATGGAGGGAATGGCCTTCGGGTCGGTATTCACGCCGAACACGTCGAGCACGCCCTGCACGCCGCCTTCCTTTTTCGCTTTCTCGAAGATGAACTTCGGTCCGAAGTCCATGTTGCTCGCGAGAAAGGGATTCGCCTCGATACGCGGATACTCGAGGGCAAAGCGCCGATCGTCAATCTTCCGGATGGTGATACGCTCCTGAGAGCCGTCGGGCATGGTGAGAAACTGGCTGTTATAGGCAGAGCTCTGGAACGCGGGATCGCCCTGAATTTCGTCGTACCAGAAGATCACGTCGTCCGACGTCACCTTGACCCGCCGGTCAGAATTATAGAATGACCAGTACAGGTCGTCGCGAAGGGTGAAGATGACCGAGAGGGACTGCGTGTCTTCGTGAACCTCGATTTCCGCTTCCGCCGCGTGCGGCACGAACTCATGGGTCACGTAGTTGTAGTCGAGAAGCCCGTCGTGCATGTGCGCCACGATCGCGGCGGTCGACCCGTCACGCTCGGCCACGAGCAGGTTGAAGCTCTTGGGGTCTGCCGAAACCGACGCATTCCACACGCCGCCGCGAACACCCGGCACAAACGCCTCGCCGCGCCATGGCTTGCTGACCGTCCGGCTCAACAGTTCGTTTTCACCGGACGCAAGAAGGGCATCGATTTCTTCGAGCGTCATCTCCTCCGTGCGGGCACAACCCGAAACGAGAAGAAACGCGAAGAGCACGACTGGAAGCACACACCATTTTTTCATCAGCATCTCCGAATCAGTATATTACAACAGAACAACTTCCGCTTCTTTTTCTTTTTCGCCCTTTTGGGCGTAAACAAACAAGATCTTCTCCGGTTTCGCATCAGGAGAAAAAACAAACTCGTCGTAATCAGAGCGGGCAAACACCGTCCGGCGCGACGGCGCGAATCCGTCCGGACCCGCCGCATAAAACCCGCGATCCACCAGCGCCGCCTCATGCGCCTCCCGGGAATACCGCCGGGTCATCCAGCCGGGGATGCTGCCCGGTTTTCCGCGGAGAAAAAAGTCCAGCTTGAGATACTCGAGCAAAAACCGGTCGCCGGCGATAAAGGCAGCCAGACAGGAAAAGACATCCGCCGGGCGGCGGGGCAAAAAAAGATCCCCGTCAGGGAAAAACCCGCGCACAAACGAAGAGAGCTCCCGGAACAGGGCAAACGCCGAGCCGTCTTCCCGCGTTTCCGCGAGCCGGGAAAGCGTCTTCCGCGCGAGGCCGCTGTTGTACCAGCCGTCCACCAGATGCTCCACGTCTTTGAGCACACAAAGGTCGCGGTACGGCAAAGCCGGCGACTGCAAGACCTCATACGGCGGAGATTCCGACCAGCGATATGCCGGATCGGCCGCCGCGATCTCCGCCATGGGAGACCCGGGCAAAACCTTCAAAAACCCGAGCTGCAGCATGTCAGAATCCATGGACCAGGCATAGTCAAACGATCGCGCGAAGGTCGCGAGGTTCTCAAAAGGAAGGCCGGCGATCAAATCGACGTGCCGGTGAATCGCCGCCGGGATCGCGTGAATCGCCGCCGCGAGCCGCTCCATATTCGCCGGCCGCCCGACCGCCCGGAGCGTCTCCGCATTCGCGCTCTGAATCCCGATCTCGAACTGTACGGCACCCGCCGGCATCGTCTCCAATAATTCAAACGCCTCGCGCGACAGCGATTCGGCGGAAATTTCAAAATGAAAGGTGGTAATCCCGTTGTGATTGTCGCGGATATGACGCCAGATGGCGAGGTACCGCACGGGGTCAAGGTTAAAGGTCCGGTCCACGAACTTGACGAGCGGAAACCGCCTCTCCAAGAACCAGGAAATATCAGCGCGCACCCGCTCGAGCGACACATACCGCACGGATTTTTCCCGCGCGGAAAGGCAGTAGGCGCACGAAAAGGGGCATCCCCGGCTTCCCTCGTAGTAGACGATCCGCGTCGTCTCGTCAGTCGGGATTTTCGGGTCACGGTACACAAAGGGAATCTCGTCGAGATTTTCCAGCACCCGCGCCGGCCCGCCGTCAATAATACGCTCCCCGTCCCGCGCGAACACGCCGGGAATCCCGGCAAGTGCCTCACCGTCCGCCAGGCGCCGCACCATCTCCACGAGTGCCAGCTCTCCTTCCCCGGAAACAATCACATCCAGCTCGGGATGCTCGCGCAACTCCTTCTCCGCCGTCCACGACACTTCCGGCCCGCCCGCGCCAAGGATCACACCGGGCAAAATCTTCCGCACGTCGCTCATCACCCGGAAAACCATCTCCCGGTTCCAGATATAGGTGGAAAAAAGCACCACATCCGCCCCGCGTTCCACGATCCCCCGCACAATCTGCCCGGCCGGTTCGTTCGCGTTCCACTCCCCGAGCTCAATGTTCACCTTCCCGCCTGCCACGCCCGGCACCACGGCCTCCGCGTACGCCGCAAGCATCCTGACGGCAAGGTTGGTCTGTATGTATTTCGCATTTATTGCAACAAGCAGGATTTTCACGAAAACCATGATAGCACAAAGCAAAGGTGGAAGGTAGTATCAAGACCGAGGCAGCAAGCCGGAACCAGCGCGAACGGGCCAGGCTCACAGCCGTTCGAAGAAAGGACCATGAGGGGCGAGGGGGGGGCGGAGTTTTCAACAATTTTGATAGCAGTTTCTCTTTCTGGAAGTATGTAGTACTATATATGTAGCCTCAAGGAGGGATCCAATGAAGATACGCGCCGTTTGTGAATATGATGTTGAAACAAAGTCCTGGTCAGTCACCTGTCCGGAATTACCCGGCCTTACCTCTTGTGGCGATACAGAAACACAGGCCTTGGAAAATTTCAAACAAGCTATTGATTTGTTCTTTACCCCCGATGACGACGCTCTTCCCGTAGAATCCAAAGTAGTAGAAATGGTCGTGTAATGCCTGTCCGGCTCACTGCAAAAGAAGTAATAACAGTTCTTCAACGTCACGGCTTTATTTGTGTTTCTCAAAAAGGTTCACATAAAAAATTTAAAAACAGGACAACCGGAGCAGTAACGATTGTCCCTTTTCATTCCGGCAAGCTCTTACCAATAGGAACGCTTTACAGCATAATCAGGGCCTCGGGGATTGATAAAGGCG
>MWCL01000090.1 GCA_002070025.1 Spirochaetes bacterium ADurb.Bin215 | reverse complement strand
CATACATACACTCCTCCTAGTTGAGTGAACCACGTATCCAGGTAAAGCGATGGAAGCAATTAAGACACAGATATCAGGGAAACGACACTCAATTTCGTCGCATTCTTGACGGTTTCATTACGACGCTGTTCTTGTTTCGTTGGCACTGATCCCGGCTTATCTCCATCCGGTAATTCGGCGCTTTCGTAAGGCATTCCCCCGATTTCGTTCGCGAAGCATAAGCGGAAGCCTTGACTGATCGCGACCTTCTTCAGCTGAAACCGGGGCATTCGTTCCCAGAACGTCGAGGCAAGCCCATTAACGTCTTTCTGGACAGCTTCGGTCCAATAGACTTCATGTAAAAACGGACTGCCCCAGTCTTTTCGGCGTATCTCGACGATAGCCCGTAAGCTCTCTCCGGAACCTTCAGTCCAGACTTTCCATCCATCGAGAAGCCCTGTCTGTTCCGCTTTCTTGAGATACACCTCGTATCCGGTGATGATACGAATACCGACCACCCCATTTTCACGCGTAACCTTTAGGTGAATCTCCCTCTTGAACGGGTTAAGTTGAGAAGCTAATGCAGTCCCAATAAACCGTTCCCGATCAGTCTCGGATAGATACTGGGCATCCTCCACAGAGTCGAGATAGTGTACTATCAATTCACGGTCAATGGACGGTGAATTACCCTGATCCCGATCGTCCGAGATCCTTGACGTTTCATCCATGAGAACCTCCTTTAAAATTGAAAGAGCGCGGGACATACGCCCGCGCTCTTGGATTGTGGAACTGATCTGAATGTCAGATGATACTATCTACTGTCTCTTTTTCATCTCAAGACGTTTTGCCGGCGTATTTCCTTCATAATCAGGAACAGGAATCATGGCATTCGGATCAGCGCCAAGAGATATGAGGTATTGATAGTTCTCGAGTACGATTAAACGGGTCGAGGGGGTTGAAGATAAATCCGCTAGTGTGTACAGCAAGGTTTCGTCATGCGAGGCATACTGGGGTAAGTATTCCTTATTAATGTCAAACCCATACTTCATAAAAAGTTCAACCACCTCTTTGAACTGAGTGGATCGAGCGAATGTAGAAATGTACCAACCCGCGGTCACCGGTTCATTGTAAGCACCCTTCTTGCCATCGGGAGTAAGCCCGCTTTCCAGCAACACCTTAACAACAGGAAGTTCAATATGACGCTCAGAGAAATCCTTGGTATCTCTGGTATCGACCCTGGTATACTGTTTCGTAAGCACCGTTTCCTTATCCTCAGTCATAGGCTCGTTGTACACAGGATTCTTCGCATACTTTCCGACGAATGAAAGGAGTTTTTGCTTTTCCGTCTCATCAGTCGCGAGATAATACGCCTGAATAATCTGATCAAGATCGTCAGGAGACGGCTTATATCCGGCTTTATCAAGGCTTTCAATCACCTGTAAAGTCGGAGGCTCACGGAAGAATATAGCTCGATTCACAGAACCATCCAGATCCGGCTTATACTTCAGCAGAAGATCGATCATCTCTTGGTTTTTAAGCTTCATCGCAATAGCGAGACAATTCTCAGATTCCCTTGGATTTAGGCTTGCCTTTTTCTTCAAGAGCATGTCGGCGATTGCGACATTATTCTTTTCAACCGCAATCGTAAGGGGAAACTTAATATACTTTGAGGAAATATTAACGTCAGCCCCGCTTTTCAAGCACGCCTCAACGAACTTAGGGTCATCGCTTTGTACCGCCATCAAGAGGATGGTATTTCCGTTCTCGTCGATTGCATCAATCCCATTCTCTTTAAGGAACGTGATCCAGTGCCGCGCCGGTTCAGTATTGATCTTCTTCAACACTTTTATAACCGGTCCTACGTTGTTGCATGAGGAAAGGCTAAAAGCGATGGACAAGACGAGAAAACCATACAGAAACTTCTTCATTTTCTGATTCTCCTTAATATTATAGCCAATAGCTGTGTTATCATAATGTGACAAGGTTTGCCCCAATCCAGGATCAAAGCAAGCCTCCCTCCAAAAACGAAAAGTAACCGTTTTTCGATAGGATTAAGTGATCCAATACCGAAATACCAAGTAGATCCCCCGCCTCTACGAGCCGCTTTGTGATGGCCTTATCTTCCTCTGAGGGTTCAAGCTGTCCTGAGGGATGGTTATGCGCAATGATCACGGCTACAGAGCCATCCTGAATCGCCGGGAGGAAGACCTCCCGGGGATGAACGATGCAGCGATTCATTATCCCGATCGATATGATCCTGAGCCGAATCACCTGGTGTGCACCATTCAGCGTGAGCACCAGGAAGTGTTCCTTTCGCGACCGATGAAATCGCTTTGTCGCTTCCCACACATCTCTAGCCTTCCCGATTTTGGTATCAGGCCCCTTTCGTTCTGCTACGAGGTCGTACCGCATGTCAGTCCTCCCCCTCGAGCATGATTGTGATTACCGGTTCACCCGTATCCCCGCCATTCACGAGAGCCCATACCTGAACATTTTCATTCCTGGAGCCGGACATACGAAACTGAACCGTATAATGCAGTTCATTCGTATGACCTTTACCGGTCTTGATGTTCATCACGAGCAAAGAAAGGACGTCATGAAGACGTCCTTCCTCACTCTGTTCTGAATCATTGATCGATTCAGGTACCACAATATATTGTTCATAAAGAGACTCCGTTACCGCTACCGGATACTTGAATCCGATCTTTTTCGCAGCAGCGGAAACATCCACCAGGACGCCATCGGCAATCGCCTGCGCCCGAGAATATGA
The DNA here is from genome assembly GCA_002070025.1 of Spirochaetes bacterium ADurb.Bin215. GTDB lineage: Bacteria > Spirochaetota > Spirochaetia > Treponematales > Treponemataceae > Teretinema. The sequence goes on along the minus strand of MWCL01000090.1, from coordinate 5,899 downwards.
ATGGATAACTTCGAATCCGTCCATATCTTCCTCCTTTCCGAAATACATATACGGGTACTTACTGATCAAACCCGTGTTTCAGAAGGGGAATATCTAACTGTAAAGGGAAATAATCTAAGATTAGGAAGGGATTGCGAAAGGCAATTCAGGAAGGGAAATACGAGAAAGTTGTATATGGCTATATCGCGCGGTCATCCCCGCGGTATGACCTGTTAACAGGCGTACGGTTTCCGGATTCATTCCTGACTCAATAAGTCTGGTATTGAAGGTATGGCGATACGAATGGAATGTGATATTCCGTCGTAATCGCTCCGTTGGGGGTATCCCAATGCTATTCAATGCCGCGCTAAAGTGTTTGTAGACTGTTTTATGATCGATTGGTGTCGAACCAGGTGAAAACACATATGATTGTGGATCCCTTCCAAATGATAGTCGATCTATCAATTTACCCAATACCTCAGGAATCGGGATTTCGCGAACCTTTCCGTTCTTTGTACTCTTGAGACCATCAAGTGGATTCCAGGCATTCGCGACCGTAATGACATTTTCATAGACCATACAGATCCGAAGACCGAGGAGCTCACCAAGTCGCATCCCCGTCACTGCAGCGGTCATATTCAAGGCGAAATGAGCCTCGGACTTCCATATTGACGCATCGAACTTCTTGAAGAGCATTTCGAGTTCAACATTCGTGAATATCCCCTTTTCCCTTGAAAGCAAGGCGAAAGGCTCGATATGCTCGCATGGATTCTCCTCAATCAAACGTTCCTTTACCGCGAATCCGAAAACAATCTTCAGAATGGTGATGACGTGATTGATCGTCTTGGATCCTTTCCTTTCAGCCCGAAGAGACATAATCCAATCATCGATTTCATGTTCCGTGATCTCCCGTAGATCACGATCGTTAAAGTGAGGTTGAATCATTCCAACCAGAATGCGTCTTTCCTGAGCCGCCCAGGAACGCGAGTATGTCTTGCCTTTCATCAACCGATTTTGGATGTACGGGCATTCATCATAGATGAAAAAGTGTTCAGTAAAGGTCGAGAAAGCATATCGTTTTTCAGTCAGAAGCTGTCCATTTTTGAGCAGGTTCCGGCAGACTTTTATCGCTTCTTCGTAAGTCGATTTTCCGGTGCTTCGGAACTTCCGCTTCCCGTCCGAGTCATAGGTCCAGTAGTAGTAAATCTCTTTCCCGTTCTCCAATTTCCTGGGAAATAACCCATAATCCCCGTTTCGTGGCCGCATAGTTAACTCCAATGGCAGATTTGCCATTGGGATGTCCCAGTGGTTTTAATTTTCAATTAGCAAGCCACGTTACTAAAAACGATTCATTTTGAAGAATCATTAACGTAGCTAATTCAAGTAAAAAAATAATCAATCAAATTTATTCTTATTCCATAATCGCTTTCAGTAAAGCATCCCTCGCATCAGAATAGAACTTGATATCAATTTTAGTAGCCATATCATCAGAAAGATTCATTAAATCCTTTCGACAAGAAACAGGCATCAGAAGTATTGTCGCACCCTTCTCAATCGCGATCTCCGCAATCCCGACAGGATTATGCACCGGCTCGATCGAGCCTCCAAGATTTATCTCACCAACGATGATCAATCCACCTTCCACGTTCTTTTTCAACAATGACGTACAAAGTGCAATTAGGGCAGCGACCCCAAGTTTTGAACCGGACTTTGCCGCATCAAAAGCCCGCAACTGTACTGAATATTCATGCTGCCGGGGTTCTTTATCCCCTACGAGCTGCATCGCGCGTGCATACAGATTTTGCTCCGCACAGCTGACGCTTTCCTTAAATGCGGGCGGTACCGGTTTATTTAATATTTTTACGCCAGCCCCAGGACCTTCGTTGATCTCTATTCGGTAAAGTCCGGGATTCTCTTCGTTGCAGCTTGGACTGATAGCCCAGACTTGGCCAGGTTCAAGGGGATCGGCTCCAATTCCGCTTCCGCTGAAGAGTTCCGGTGTCGAAACGAATTTCTCGACGCCTTCAGAACCCATGGTATAGCTGAAATGAGTATTACGAAATTCTGCCGCACCGATACGTTTCTGTTGTTCCTTGACCCGGCGCCTGGATTCCAGAGCGATCCGTACCGCCCATTCGATATCGGAATCAGGAATCTCCATGTCAGTACCCGGATACAGAAGTTTCAAAAGACCGCTCACGGTTTTATTGACTGCATTGACATCACGTCCCGAGAGAGCTCCGCCAAAGAACACCCGGTTTTGCAGGATATTTATCCGGCTTTGTTTCCTTAGCTGGCTCCAGCATTCAGATACAAAGTCACTTACCAGCCCGAAATGATCGGTAAGCAATTCCTTGTTGACTTTTGGTATATCCCATCCAGGTAAATACGCATGTATTCGATCCATGAATGCTGTATCGTCTCTCATTTCGGGGGGGAGCGGCCCTAAGAGGTGCCCGATACGCTGCTGGGCTTCAACATCAACATCAAAATTACCGACCATCATGATGCTTCCATCAGCGCGAATACTCTCTTTGCCACGGCTAAACTCGCCTGATTCCATATAGCCTTTCATAATATTCACGCCGTCTTTTTGATCAAACGACACACCGGAAATTTCGTCGAAACAAACAACATCGTACATGCACACCAGTCCACGTTGTCCACTTGAGTTGTTCACGAACATTTTCGCGACAGTAGCCTTGCCGCCAGAGATAAGATGGGCATAGGGTGATACTTGCTGAAATAAATGACTCTTACCGGTTCCCCGGGGCCCAAGCTCAACCATGTTGTAGTTGCGTTCCACAAATGGAACCATTCGCAGGAGAAACGCATCCATCTGGCGTTCTGTTAAATTGTCTGCTTCGATACCGATCGAACGTAAAAGGAACTTTTTCCATTCATCAGTAGAAAAAGAAGATCTGGCCTTTTCCAGTATTTCTAATACGTCACGCTGGGAAAGCTGTATCTCTTTCATAGTCTCGATTCCGAAGGGTCGCCCCTTGCTTTCAAGCGCGATCGCGGAATCATAGATCAAGGCAATCTCTGCATAAAATCCGCCGGTTAGCATACGTTCATGTTCGGTAACCAGTTTTGAATCAATTCGCACATCAGAAAGCCTAAGACTTGGTAGAGTCGCAACATACGAGTCGGTCTTCGGATCAAGACGGGCGGTAACAAGATCGATTATCTTGACCTCGCCATCCTCGCGGGCCCGAGCCTTGAAGAGTTCTTCCTCGCCTGCCTTGACTGTTCTCGACTTCAGCTGTCGTCCCACGATCTCAAGGCCTTCGTCGATTTCTTCCTGATTGGTACTCGCGCAGTACCGCCCGAGCATAAACTCGACAACGTAGGTCGGAACGGGAAATTGCCTGCTGAACGTGCGTACCAAGTCTTTTCGAACGAGAAATCCATCAAGAACTCCAGCCGCTTTTGCATCAATTGAATCAAGGTCAATCATCAGGCACCTCCACCAATTACTGTCTCAATTTGTGCGACAAGACTTCCATCGGTTGTAAAACAGACAACAAAGGCTTTCTTTCCTTCAAGGCTATCGTCTTCTACTGCAAGGGATGCAATGCCCTCTGCTTTTAATGGGCGAGGGGTCAATACCACGCTGGAGTCTGCGGCCCCAGCATCAGTCCGTATATCAACCTGAACACCATCAACGCTTCCATCGACCTGTACGGAACACCGCAGTCCTTTCCAGCTGACATCAGCAATTGAAACTGACGATCCGGTACCTTGCGAAGCTCCCCTTGTTACGGTGAGCTGCAGTACCAGCGCTTCCTGTACACTGAGTCCGCCATGCGTGTATTCCTCTCCCGCCTTGAAACAGCTGATCCCGTTTGCAAGCGCAAAATGCTGATTCGGGTTCCAGTACCAGGGATACAACCGCTCGTTGCTGTCAGCGCCGTCTTTCAATGACGCGCAACGTCCCCATTTGGTATCTGCAAGGGCGACAGGTAACTCCACCTTATTCAATCCACCGGGGACGAGGAGCCAGCCATGATCTGTTACGATCTTTATCTTCTTCCAACCTTTTTCAGAAAGCGAACTGATCATGTCGGTCAATTCTTTCAAAATTACATCAATCTGTCGCGCAAGCTTCCATCCCCGGCTATGACCTTCATGGTCGATGTCGCCGCATTCAACCCACAGTTTTTTTGTTGTTTCGGCAGAAGGTATCGGGGTCCCGTCATTGAGCAGTATGGTATAACCGTTGTCCTTGATAATTTTCCGTAAATTGTTCGTATTCAGGACTTCAAAATTGTATCCATCGGGATCATCGGTCACGGATTCTGCTTTTGTTGCAAGCGGTGCAACAGCGGGTTTCCCCGTTCCGGTAACGCTTGGCAGCGGAGCCCATTTTGCTTCTTCCTGAATGGTAAATCCTCGTTCAGCAAGAAAAGTGGAGAGCCGTTTCGCGCAATCGTAGCGTAACCCGTCCACAAATAAAATACACGGATCGTTCGAATCTATCAAATGCAATTTCTTCCCGGGTGCGTTCATATCCCAAACTTGTTGTAGTCGAAGCGCGCAGGCTTCCGCCCAGGGATAATAAATAGCTCGAATCGCAACGCTTACCGCTTCGAATACGTCTGCTGTTTCACAATGGTTCAAGGCCGAAACAAGGGCATCGTCAATCCTCCATCCGAAGGAACGATAGCCATCTGCAATATCTTTTTCAGTTCCCCCGGCAAGTGAATTGGCTGCTAGCTCGGCAATGACTGAAAGGTTTTCAAGCACAATGGCATACGGGGACATCCCCAATTCTGTCCATACCAGGGAACGTCTGGGAGAATGCTCGGCATTCAACTTCAAAATTCGTTTTCTCGCCTCATGTTCTGGTATCGTAGCAAGCTCCATCAATCCTTTCCTGAGTTGAGCTTCCTGTCCTTCATTCCATTGCGGCCATCCGCTTGTCGTTGTTTCATCTGCAAAAAGGTCAAATTCAGGTTTCTTGCATTTTTTAATGAGATTGGGTATTTGCGGATAACGATGTGGAGCCTCGCAATAACGATCCCATACCGATTTCCAGGGCCCTTCATGATTGGCAAGGCGCTCAGCGGCGCTCAGAATTCCCTCTTTCTCCGGTGAGAAAAGGAAATTGGACTTGCATACTTCATTGAATGCCTTCCATTCAGAACCTGCTCGATCGTTCTTGAATGCATCCGCTTGTTCCATCCAAGTTAAAAGGTCCCGCACGGGGTCACCGCCGGTAAGCAGGGTATTAAAATATGCGGCATCAAGATGATGGTTTCGCAACAAATCGACCTTCTCGTCAAGAAGAGCATTGATCGCTATCTGGAGTGCGTTCTTTGTTCCGGCATCCTGGTCGACATCGAGCGCGAGTCCGCCCTCTCCGGATTTCAACCATGCTGAAAGAGTCCAGTCTTTCGTATTCGATTGCGACCAGAAGCAGCCGAGATATTGCAAAAAGGCAAGCGGTTTCAGGTTGTCTGGACAGCTTTCCACTCCCCGTAAATCAAGCCGGCTCACGCCGGGCAAATAGATAACAGGAAGGGTTTCGGAGGGGATGGAAATATCCGCCAATGTACCGGCGATCGCACAGCGTATCCAGATCGCAGGGCCGATCTTTTTTTCACTTTGATAGGCGCCAAGCACAAGCAGCTCAGGCATAATCATTTGAAGACGGGGAATAATCGATTCCCATTGCCGATCCTTGTCTGTCCAGATAATGCAGGAAGGGGCTGCCTGAACATCGGGATTGTATTTGGCAGAATCGCGTATGGATGTTACAAGATATTCAATGACGTTCATTTTTTCCATCTATGTTTTCCTCGTAGTTTTTTTCTACCCTCGTTTTGGAAGTACAATCCTGAGGAAATCCTCCGTTAACTCGAATTTCGGATCAGCGTTGTTCTGCGCACGCATAAGCGGAACAACCTTGTTCCGT
>MWCL01000089.1 GCA_002070025.1 Spirochaetes bacterium ADurb.Bin215 | reverse complement strand
ATTATCTGGATGAGGCTCGTTGCCGACCGGAGGAAGCCGATCTTGTCGGCGTCCAGAATCGCTATGAACGCGACTTCGGGAAGATCGATTCCCTCACGAAGCAGGTTGATGCCCACCAGAATGTCGAATTCACCGGTGCGCAGGCCTTTCAGGATTTCCACCCGTTCGATGGTTTCCACTTCCGAATGGATGTACTTCACCTTGAGGCCGAGCGAGGTGAGGTAGTCGGTGAGGTCTTCGGCCATGCGTTTCGTCAGTGTCAGGATGAGGCTTCGTTCGCCGCGAGCGATCCGTTCGGTCACTTCGCGGTAAATGTCTTCCATTTGACCTTCGCTCGGCCTGACTTCAATAATCGGATCGATGAGTCCGGTCGGCCGGATAACCTGGTCGACCACGCGGGTCGAGCGTTTCAGCTCATTGTCACGCGGGGTTGCCGACACGAACACCGCCTGGCGTATCATGGACTCAAATTCGTCAATCTTGAGCGGCCGGTTGTCGAGCGCGCAGGGAAGCCGGAAGCCGAAGTCCACCAGGTTCTGTTTGCGCGAGCGGTCGCCCTCGAACATGGCGCCCACCTGTGGCCAGGTGACATGGCTTTCGTCCATGAACAGGAGAAAATTGTCCGGGAAATAGTGGAGCAGGGTGGCCGGCGGTTCTCCCACCGCGCGGCCGGCGATGGGCGCGGAATAATTCTCAATGCCGGGGCAGTACCCCATTTCCTGGAGCATCTCGAGATCGTATTCGGTACGGGTCTTGAGGCGTTCCGCCTCGAGCACCTTGCCCTGGATGCGGAAGCGTTCAAGCTGCTCGTCGAGCTGCTCCCTGATTGCGCCTACCGAGCGGGGCACTGCGTCTTCCGGCATCACGAAGTGCTTTGCCGGGTAGATGGAAAGTTCGTCCATCTCCAGGATCGTCTCCCCGGATACCGGATGGAATTTTCTGATTCGGGTAATTTCTTCCCAGTCAAACTCGATCCGATACGCTTCCTCGAGGTACGCGGGGAAAATCTCGAGCACATCGCCCCGCGAGCGGAACCGTCCCCGCTCGAGAACGGCGTCGTTCCGTTCGTACTGCAGGGTCACCAGTTTCCGTTTGAGCTCGTCCGGGTCGATTACCGTTCCCTTCTCGACATGTACCCGCAGGTCGCGGTAGGACTCGGGCAGACCGAGACCGTAGATGCAGGAAACGGTGGACACGACGATTACGTCGTTCCGCTCCATGAGGCTGAAGGTCGCCGAGAGGCGGAGCCGGTCGATTTCCTCATTGATGGATGCGTCTTTTTCAATATACAGGTCCCGTGCCGGAACATAGGCTTCCGGCTGGTAGTAGTCGTAGTACGATACAAAGTATTCAACGGCGTTGTTCGGGAAGAATCCCTTGAACTCACGGTAGAGCTGGGCGGCGAGTGTCTTGTTATGACTGATGACGAGGGTGGGCCGCTGTACCTTTTCGATGATCTTGGCCATGGAAAAGGTCTTTCCGGAACCGGTAACCCCGCGGAGCGTCTGGAACCGGTCCCCGGCGAGAATCCCCGCGGCAAGCGTATCTATGGCCTGCCCCTGGTCGCCGGCCGGTTCATAGTCCGAGACAACTTTGAACGGCCGCATTATTTCCGTTCCACCAGCTGCAGTGTCAGATCGAGCTGATTCTTGCCCCGTAATACGGTTACCCGGACCTTGTCGTCGGGCTTCTTCGCCTCGAGGGCGGAATAGTAGTCGGCAAGGCTCTCAACCGGTTTGCCGTCTATCGCGGTGATCACGTCGCCGCCGAGATAGATGATGGAACTCGAGCGGCCGGCGCCGTAGCGGACAGCGGTCGCTCCGCCCTTGAGACCAGCTTTCTCGGCGTTGCTGCCGGGCCCGACCCGGGAAACCAACAGTCCGCGATGGACGGAAAGATCGGCGTAATTCGCTATCGCCGAATTGAGCTGAACGAGATCCGCGTCTATGGTTCCGCGGCGTACCTTTCCGAACTGGATGATCTCGGATACAACCCGTTTTGCGGTGTTAACCGGAATCGCGAAACCGACTCCGGCTGAACTTCCGGACGTGGAGTAAATCATGGTATTGATGCCGATCATCCGGCCTGCGGTATCGAGAAGCGGCCCGCCCGAGTTTCCCGGATTGATCGCCGTGTCGGTCTGGATCATGTCCCTGATTACCGAGTTCGACGAGGTTTTGATGGGCCGGCCGAGCGCGGAGACGATTCCCGTCGTCAGCGTCCGTTCAAGACCGAAAGGGTTTCCGATCGCGAGGACCTTCTGGCCAACTTTGAGCCCTTCCGAACTGCCGAACTGGATGGTCGTGAGCATCGCGTTTTTTGGCGGGGTGAATTTGAGCACTGCGATGTCGTTTTCCTGATCAACACCGACAACCTCGCCCTCATACTGACTGCCGTCAGAAAGGGATATGTAAATTTTCACGGCATTGGATATTACGTGACTATTGGTAAGCACAAATCCGCGCGTATCGATGATCGAACCCGACCCTGAACCACCTTCCTGCGGAACCGGTTCGAGAAACCAGTTGATTCCCACCACTTCGGTGGTAATGTTCACAACGGCTTCGTTCGCTTTTTCATACACCGTGATGTTTTGCCGTTCATCCTGGGTATAGGAAACGGCATCGTCTGCGGCGAGGGTAACGGCCGGTACATTCTCCCTGAGGGATACGGTCGCTTCGGGATCGGCATGCGGGGAAATTTCCGCGATTATCGTCTCTTCTCGTTCGGTAACCCTGCTGCCGAGTACGAAGGATCCGATCATGGTTACGGCAACGGCAATGAGTATATATCCAACAAGCTGGTATCGACTGTATAAACGCATTTTATTCTCCCTGTTGCCTCTAATATAGGACAAAAAATCCCGTACGGCAATCAGAGTTTCCGGTGGAGACAAAAAAACCGGGGTTCTAAAACCCCGGTTTCTCATGAAATTTTTCAACAATTTTGGTAGCAGTGCTTACTTTTTCCCGGCGGGCTTTTTCGCTCCGGCCGGTTTCTTCATTGCAGCCTTCTTCGCCGGAGCTGCCGCTTTCTTCCTTCCCCGCTCAAGAAGGAGTGTCTGAGTGGGTTCGTTGCACACTTCGTCCGGTCCGTAGTACTGGATCGCGCCGGGGAAGGTGTAGCTGGTTTTCACTTCCCAGACCGGGCGGTTCTTTGCGAGGGTCTTGAAGGGCTTTCCGTCCAGTTCAACGAGCGCCTTGCGGATAACCGGCTTCTTGGATCCGTGCCGTTGTTCCATGTTCATCATCATGGTGAGGGGAACGCCGCCGGCAATCCATTCCTTTGCGGGAGCGGTCAGGTTCCGTACGGATGAAAGGTATCCGGTGAGGCCGTTCGCGATCAGGATGAAGGCGGTGTAGCCGAGTGAGTAGCAGTAGTCTGCGTCGAAGTTCGAGGGGAACGCGCAGCGGCCTTCATAGCCGAAGAAGTGATTGTAGGAGCTGAATGAACCCTTGTAGGTTCCGGCTTTCTTCATCGCGGCGAGTTTTGTTTCCACGAGCGAGATGAGGAGTTTTTCGGTTTCAATACGGGATACCTGTACGTTTCCGTGGGGATCGCGGTCCATCAGGAACTGCTGGGCGATAGCCGCAGGGAGTGCCTTGAAGGTTTCGGCCGATGCCTTGGAAAGGTTTTTTGAAAGCCAGTCGGCCTGTGCGTCAAATCCGGCAAGCTTGTTGAACTCGGCGGCTTTCACAGCCATGAGGTCATTGAGCTCGGCGATGAGGCGTTTCATTTCGGGGACGAACTCCACGAGTCCTTCCGGAATGAGGATGACGCCGAAATTCTCTCCGTTCTCCGCGCGCTTGGCGATAACGGAGCAGAGGTAGTCGGTAATCTGGCGGAGGGTCATCTTCTTCGATTCAACTTCTTCCGAGATGAGACAGATGTTCGGCTGGGTCTGGAGGGCGCACTCAAGAGCGATGTGGCTCGCGGAGCGGCCCATGAGCTTGATGAAGTGCCAGTATTTTTTCGCGCTGTTCGCGTCGCGTTCGATGTTTCCGATAACTTCAGCATAGGTCTTGGTGGCGGTGTCGAAGCCGAAGGAGGTTTCAATCATTGCGTTCTTGAGGTCGCCGTCGATGGTCTTGGGAACGCCGATAACCTGTGTGTTCTGTCCCTCGCGCATGAAGTGTTCGGCGAGCAGGGCTGCATTGGTATTCGAGTCGTCGCCGCCGATGATGACGATGGCGTCGAGTTTCATTTTCTTCGCGGTTGCCATGGACGCAGCTACCTGGGCGTCGCTTTCAATCTTGGTTCTTCCCGAACCGATGATGTCGAATCCGCCGGTGTTGCGATATTCGTCCATGAGCTTGTCCTTGATCTCGATGTATTTGCCGTCGATGAGACCGGACGGTCCGCCGAGGAATCCAAAGAGACGGGATTTCGCGTTTCCTTTTTTCAGACCGTCATAAATACCGGCGATAACATTGTGTCCGCCGGGGGCCTGTCCGCCGGAGAGGATTACGCCGACGCGGAGTTCCTTCTTGACTGAAGGGTTCTTTCCTTTTACGAAGGTTACGAGGGGCTTGCCGTAGGTGTGTTCAAAAATCTTTTTCAGTTCTGCCTGATCGGCGATTGACTGGGTGGGCTTGCCTGCTTCGATGGCGATGGTTTCCGGTTTTCCGGCAAGAACCGCGGGAAGTTTGGGCGCGTACCCGTAGCGGGCGGTCTGCAATGCAGATATTTTCATACGTTACTCCTGTTAATCACTAGTGATTCTACTCGTGTTTTTTCATGATACCGGAAAGCCAATCCTCTTTCAAGACGGGGTTTCCGGACGTGTTCTCAGAAGTGGAGACCGAAGGCGGCGGTTCCGCTGTAAACCGCGGTTCCGCCGGAACCGCTCCAGTGTGCCGCACCGTCTCCGGAGATGAAGAGACCTGTTCCGGGAACCAGGAATTTGATCATGATGCCGCTGGAAAGCTGTTCATCCAGCGTCAGGCTGCTTCCGAACGGCGCGCTCTCCATGCGGAACCAGCCCCCAAGCGCAACGGGTCCCCGGAACGCGCGAAGGGCAAATCCGGCCGCGGCTGATACATCGGGTTTGTACAAAATTCCGCCGTTACCGGACAGAATCGTCTGCGCATGGACGCCGAGGGTAACGAAAGCAATACGGAGTTCATAGGCCGGGCCGGCGAGAAAGCCGCGCTCCCGGTTGTAGGCGAGGCCCAGGGCCAGACTGTGTAGCGGACTCGAAAATCCCGTTTTGACCGACAGGGTATAGTCAATTGCTCCGGCGCCGCTTTGTTCCACGGGAACCGCTGCCATGACCCCGGCCTCGAGATTCCGGGTAATGCCCGCGACGAAAGAAAGCCCGGGGGTAACCTGCTCATCCGTGAAGTGAGAAAACACTGTAACCGCCATGGCCGCGGGGCGCATGAGCGACGCTGACATAACGGGGCCTGTTGATCCGGTACCGGAGACAGATGAGCTGTAGCGGTATACGACAGACCGGTCGATATATACCGGAATCGAATCGGTGAGGGCCGTTCCCGACGGCTTGATTCCGTCCGCTGCTTCCAGGGTTACTGTCGCGGTATACAGTCCGTCAGGAAGCGTGATCCCGAGCGAGTTTTTTCCGTCCCAGAGTATGGTGGTGGTCCGTGCGGTAAATACGTCCGAATCCAGGGTGCGGACTTCATGTCCTTCAATATCGGTTATAACGATACGGGCGGTACCCGGTGCGGTCGCGGAAACGGTAAAGATGAGCGGAGTTGAGCTTTCCGGATTATACGAGCGCTCCTGCGCTTTGAAGGATTCGAGCTGGAATGGCGCGCTCTGCAGGCGGCCGTCTACAATTGTCTCCTGTCCGTAGCGCACAAAGACGGGCGTAGTTTGGGATATGTAACCGAATGCCCCGATTCTGAGCTGGTATTCACCTTCGGGGATACCGGTGCCCGGTACATAGGGACCAATTCCCGGGATGCTGCAAACGAGACCGTCTGGTGCGCCTTCCACGACAATGCTTCCCGTTTTGGCGCGCAATTCAACCCGGATAGTCCGGTGTTCGCCTGATACCGCATCTGCGGTAAACGTTTCATGGTGGTAGCCGTCCCGGATGAGCGAAATGGTAAGGAGTCCCGGAGGAGCCGGGTCAAGAGTTTGGGGGACGAGTCCTTCGTAGTGTCCGTTAATGTATACTTCAGTTTTCGGAATGTCCGCGGTAATGGTCAGGATTGCCGGAGGGTTTTCTCCGCCGAGTTTTTCAATTGTTGTGCGGCTGTTTTCCGCCGCGGCGGAAAAAGGCAGAAGAAAAAAAAACGCGCATAAAAAAAGCCCGGAAGATTTCATGTACTCCATGATACTCTCCCGGGCTGAAAAAGAAAAGATTAATGCATCATAAAGCGCAAAATGAACACGACAAAGATAACCCAGGTAACTGGAGTAACCTGTTTGTATTTGCCGGTGCAAACCTTGAGCACGACATAGGAAAGAACGCCGAATACGATACCTTCCGCAATGCTGTAGCAGAAGGGCATCATGATGATCGCCAGGAACGCAGGTATGCCTTCGGTGGGATCGGCGAAGTCAATTTCAAGAACGGGCTTCATCATGAGGAATCCGACCAGAATGAGTGCCGGCGCGGTCGCGGCTCCCGGGATAAGCAGGAACAGCGGCGAGAGGAAGAGTGCGAGGAGGAACAGTCCGCCGGTAAACAGGGAGGTAAGACCGGTTCGTCCGCCGGCTGCAACACCGGAAGAGCTCTCGATGTAGCTCGTAACGGTTGAGGTTCCGAGCGCCGCACCTACGGAGGTTCCCACAGCGTCGGCAAGAAGGGCCTGCTTTACGCGGGGAATGTTTCCATCCTTGTCGGTGAGACCGGCCTGGGTGGTTACACCCACGAGGGTTCCCACGGTGTCGAAGATGTCAACAAAGAGGAAGGCGAAAAATACGGTGAAGAACTTGAGGGTCAGCACAGCCGAGAAGTCAAAGTTGAAGAAGTAGGGTGACGGCGGTGCGCTGAACGGTTTCCATCCGGACCATCCGCCGAACGGTGCGGTAATACCCATGGGGATACCGATGACGGTGGTGGCGAGAATGCCGATCAGGATGGCGCCATGTACTTTCTTCGCGTGCAGTACGGCGATGATCACGAGACCGATCAGGGCAAGAAGGGCTGTTCCGCTGGTTACATCGCCGAGGGCCACGAGTGTCGCGGGATTGTCAACGATGATGCCGGCGTTTTTCATACCGATGAGTGTAATGAAGATACCGATACCAACGGCAACCGCTCGTTTGAGGTTCGCCGGTATGGATTTGATTATTGCTTCCCGGACGTTAAAGAAGGAAAGCACGATGAACATGATACCTTCAAGGAATACTGCGGTAAGCGCAATTTCCGGTGAATATCCCATGCCGAGGACGACCGTGTAGGTGAAGAAAGCATTCAGTCCCATGCCGGGTGCAAGTGCGATCGGCAGGTTCGCCATTACCGCCATGAGTATGGTAGCGATCGCGGACGCGAGCGCCGTCGCGGTAAAGACCATGCCGGAATTCATGCCGGCGTCTCCCAGTATTCCGGGGTTGACCGCCAAGATGTAAGCCATGGTCAAAAAGGTGGTGATACCCGCAAGCAATTCGGTCTTGATGGTGGTACCGTGTGCTTTCAGCTTGAATAGTTTTTCCATTGTAATGGAATCCTCCTTGGTTGGAAACGATATCCCAGAATAGCATTGAATGGGCGTATCGACAAGAATATTTCTTTGAATCTAGCGGAGAGAAATACCCGATTCCACAAAACTGTAATACCCTCCCCGGGGGCTGAGGATGAGGTGATCCAGAAGGTTGATGCCGAGCAGTTCGCCGGCTTCGGAAAGCCGGCGGGTAATGGCGATGTCCTCCTCGGAAGGTTCGAGCTGACCGGAAGGGTGGTTGTGACAAACCACGATCGCGGCCGCCCGGTCCGAGATGGGATCGCCAAATACTTCCCGCGGGTGCACGATGGTTTTATTCAGAATCCCGATACTGACTACCCGTATTGCCAGCACTTCATGCGCGCCGTTGAGGGAAAGACATATAAAATGCTCCTGTTTCCGGTCGGAGTAATGACGTACCAGGGGATACACGTCTGTCGCACTGTGCACCCGGTTCAGGTAGACGCCCGAATACCGGCGTCCCAGTTCGAGCGCCGCGAGAATGGTCCCTGCCTTGGTGTAACCCATGCCATCCAGCGCGCTCAGTGTTTCGAGGTTGACCTCCTCATTGGCGGTATCCAGGGCACGGGTTACCCGGTGGGCAAGCGGTACCACGGGCATGCGTTTCGTACCGGAGCGAAGTGTAAGGGCAACCAGTTCATGATCGCTCAAATACCGTACTCCGCGGTATCTGAGCTGTTCCCGTATGCCGGGTTTGTCAGTCTGTTTCATCAGGGATTCCTCCACCCGTACTTGTAGGCGAAAACATCAGGTTTTGGCCGGTTTCCGCCGATGAATTCGTCATGAAACATGCATTTTTTCCTTTTATTGCGGTTATTCTGTTTTTTTCCTGTGCCACTGCCCCGCGGCGTCCGGGGGTAGTGATAGATCCAGGATATCCGGTTATGGGTGCCGGCACGGCAGACATGGAAACACTGGTCGCGTTTTTCCGGGAGAACAATCCCGAAGCGGACGAGGCAAAAGTATACCGGCTTGCCCGGCTCTACCGCGAGGAAGCCGCTGTGGAGCGGGTTAATGCCGACGTGGCATTCATTCAGATGTGTCTGGAAACGGGATTCTTGCGGTTCGGAAATCTGGTAACGGAAGACATGAACAATTTCTGCGGGCTCGGAGCAATAGGTCCGGAACAGCCGGGCCTGCGGTTCCCGGACGAACGGACCGGTGTGCGCGCGCACGTGCAACACTTGCAGGCGTATGGTTCAACGGAGCCGCTTGCGCAGGAGTTGGTCGATCCCCGGTACAAGTATGTTTCCCCGCGTGGCAAGGCCGCGACCATCGGCGGCCTGGGCGGCACATGGGCCGCGGACCGGCAGTACGG
>MWCL01000088.1 GCA_002070025.1 Spirochaetes bacterium ADurb.Bin215 | reverse complement strand
GTCCGGTTGGCGCCCAGGAAGTGGCTCATGAGAATTTGCCCGCCCATGGTGAGCGACCAGGACGCGGCCATGTCCAGAAAGTTGAAACGGTTCACGTACGTGTTCGCGCTCATGGCGGCCGAGCCGAGCTTGATGATCACCGCCGAGACGAAGAAACTCTGGATGGTGTAACTGAACGGCTCGAGCGCGGCGGGAATGCCGATACGGAAAATCGGCACGACCACATCCTTCGCCTGCCGGAAGAGGTGCCCCACAAAGAAGGAAACCTTGAGCTTCCAGTGGACGAGCACGAAGAGGATGGAAAACCCGATAAAGTACGAGATCACGGTCGCGAGCGCGATACCGGCCACGCCGAGTTCGGGGAAAATCCAGAAGCCGGTCAGGAGCATCCAGTTGAGGGGAATGTTGATGATGTCCGTCACGATGGACGCGGCCATGTTCCAGTGCGTCAGCGTCTTCGACGCGAGGATCGACCCGTACGACGTGCGAAGCCCCACGAAGATGAAGTTGAAGGCCATCACGGAAAGATACGAGGCGGCCCAGGCGTTCTGCGATTCGGTCATGCCGAGCACGAGTCCGGCCCGGCCCGAGAAGGCGTGAAGCGCGAGCGCGAGCACCGTCCCCATGAGCGTGCTGATGGCGATGTTCGCGAACCAGGCCGGCACCACCCGGTCGTCGCGCTTCGCGCCCATGTACTGCGCGGCCACGCTCGTCCCTGCCGACGTAAATTGCGGCATGATGAAGTACCCGAGCATGAGCACCGGCCCGAGCATGCCCACCGACCCCGCGGCCTCATCGGAAACCATCGAGATAAACAGCGTGTCCGTAAACGCGGTGATGCCGCCCGTCAGTTGTTCGATGAACATCGGCCACGAGATCCTCAAGAGGCTCAACCGCGGCGCACGTAGTGTCTTTTCCATTGCACGACTATACACCGCCCCCCACCCGCCGTGTCCAGTAGGTTTTTTGGTTCTCAAAGACTGAGGCACATCGCGGGAAGGCGCGCGTACGGGCCATGCTCACAGCCGTTCGAAGAGGTGGCCATGAGGGGGCGGAGGTTGGGAGGGTCTACTCCATTGTCCGTTACTCCGGAGACAGTGCCCAACGTGTAAAATCTCTCACCGCATACACAACGTCCCTGAAATATTCCGGTATATAATCCTGTCCAAGTCTTTTTCTGAAAGCTGCCCATTGCAACTGCTTTGCCATACAAAATTCATCAGTAAAGGCAACGATCGGTTCAGGCATCAAAGTATGGCGTTCCCTGAACGTTACTTCAATTGCCTGTTTGAGAACGGTTCTATCAAAAGAAAACTGACGCGACAAAAGCCAGATATCATAAAAATCTTTCATTCTGCTGTTTATCATGCCCAGTTTGACAATCGCATGCAATTTTTCTGCAATTGTGCTTTCCCTGCTATAGCAAAGGAGAACGGGCTCCGCTGAATCGAGAACAACCGGAAAAGGAAGGCGTTCCGGTTCAGGAAGAACGATATCACCAAACCCGATATCAAGTTGCAAGTGTACTCGTGCTGAATCAAGTGTAGCCAGGAAACGAACCCGCACTCCTGAATGGTCGGCCTCTTCGGTAATAGACTCTGTCTGTACAGAATCAGCAAGAAATTCCATACCGTCTGGAATAACATCCAGAGCAAGAATGTCCCGGACTTGAGCCGCAATCTTCTCTTGATCATTATTGATTCGTCCTAATAGATCAATATCCATCGTGGGACGGAATTGAGGGGCATCCCACACCCGAAGCATCAATGCCCCTTTCAGAACAAAACGGTCCTTATAGGGAGAAACGGAAAGCCTATAGAGAAATCGCTCCATCGCGTAGTATTGCAGTAATTCATTGAAAGGTCGTTTATCTTCTCTGGCTTTGTTCAACAATTTCTGACGAATGGAAGAAGCGATATTCCTGGCGGTCATTTTGCTACAACCTCAAGATATGGATACATTGCCTTATCACTTCTATGTGCCCGTGCGTATTCGAGAATTTTATCATAATGCACATCATTCCTCCGTGCATACAGCTTGAGCGCCTCAAGGACAATATCCATACCCAGTTTATTTCTGTAACGGAAACAATCGGCTAGTGTCTTTTCAACGCAATACACACGAACAGGAAGTGTATCCATCATTCTAATTTCTATCCCTGCTGCCCACGTTTTTTGAGAGAACCGATACACACGAATTACCGGATACTCAAGTGAGGGTGTTCGTGCCGTACGAGGAAGTGCAATATCAACCGCATGGGGAATCTGTGTAGTTAGACCGTGTACAGCAAGCGCTGATACCAGACAAATAACGGCATTGGGTATCCGGAGGCTAACGGTGACCAGATCAGGATTTCCAATCGCGGGAAGTTCTGCAAGGCGATATACGCCCCGACTGAGTTGTTCTATTGTCCCTTCATCACGCATTTTATAGAGCATATACCGAGAGATGCCTTTTTCTATCGCTTCGCTCATGCGGAGATGCCCTCCGGCAGCTCTGAATATATCTTCAGGTCTACTCATTGCTCCTCCCAGACAATACGCATACAATTGTGCGCCTCTGTATACATTTTGTCTGTATTATTGAGAAAAAGCAAGTACTCCTTTTTCCTCTTGTATCGATACAGGGTCACAGGCGCTGGAAAATTTCAAGGAAGCAATAGATTTGCTCTTTACACCTGATGACGATGCAATCTCCATAGAATCCAAAGTGGTAGAAATGGTCGTATAATGCCAATAGGAACGCTTTACAGCATAATCAAAGCATCTGGTATTGATAAAGCCGAATTTGGGTTCTAATCCGCTCAGATTCTTTCAACAATTTTGGTAGCAGCTACCATTTTCCTCCGTTACTTAGTTCTTACCACTTTATTTTTATAATTATGTGATTTTTTCCCCATAATACCCTATAATAATGTGATAAATGGAGGTTCCCGTGGAAAGACTGGTTATGCACAAACTCGTGGACTGGAAAAAATCCCGATACAGAAAACCGCTTCTTTTACGAGGGGTCCGGCAGGTTGGCAAGACCTGGCTTCTGAAGGAGTTTGCACAGAGGCACTATGAGAATACAGCGTATTTCAACTTTGACGAACATCCGGAGTACAAGCAGTTTTTTGAAAACACCAGGGACGTCGAGCGTATTTTGCAAAACCTGCTCATGGCAAGTGGTACCGTCATTACACAGGACAACCCCGGTGATACGCTCATCATTTTCGATGAAATTCAGGAATGTCCCAATGCACTCAGCTCATTGAAATATTTCTGCGAGAATGCTCCGCAGTATCATGTCGTCGGTGCCGGGTCCCTTTTGGGAATTACTCTTTCCAGACCGGCTTCTTTTCCGGTCGGAAAGGTAGACTTTCTGGATATTCATCCAATGACCTTTACAGAGTTCCTGTTAGCAAATGGCGATGACAATCTTGTAACGTACATAGGGAGCCTGGATACAATAGCACCGTTGCCGGACGCGTTCTTTAATCCATTGTATGAAAAGCTCAAAATGTACTTTATAACAGGGGGTATGCCCGAATCAGTGAAGATATGGACCGAATACCGTGATGTTGATCGTATGCAACAGGCTCTTTCAAATATTCTTGGAGCATACGAACGGGATTTTGCCAAGCATCTTGAACCGAAGGATTTTCCAAAAATCTCTCTCATATGGAAATCCATTCCTTCGCAATTAGCGAGGGAAAACAAGAAATTTATCTATAGAGCTGTCAAAGACGGGGCACGAGCAAGAGAATACGAGGATGCCCTGCAATGGCTTTGTGATGCCAACTTGACGTATAAAATATTTCGAAGTACGGCTCCCGGCCTCCCCATTTCTGCCTATGATGATATTTCCGCATTTAAAATATATATGGCCGATGTCGGTCTCTTAAGAAGGCTGGCTTTGTTGGCTCCGTCAGCCGTTGCAGAGGGAAGCAGGCTTTTCGTTGAATTCAAAGGGGCGCTCAGCGAGAACTATATTTTACAAGCACTGGTACATCAGTTTGAAGCCATGCCGAGGTATTGGTCCATGAACAATCCTAACCATGAGGTAGATTTTCTTGTTCAACGGGAAAACAAGATATACCCTGTTGAGGTAAAATCCGGATTACCTATGGAGAGTAAAAGCCTCAAGAAATTCAAGGAACTGTATGCTGATGATGTGGGCCTACGTCTTCGATTTTCATTGAACACTCTTCGTCTCGATAATGACCTGCTCAACATTCCAATGTTTATGGCAGACTATGTTGACCGTCTCATTGTCCTGGCCGAAAAAAAGCAGTAGAAACCTTACACGGGTCCATGGGCGGCGACTGCCCCGAAACGTTTCAACAATTTTGGTAGCAGCTACCATTTTCCCTCAAAATGGCCTACACTCTTCCCCATGAACGGACAAAACAGAGAACACATCCATCCGGGCTGCGAGGTGGATATCGTGTTAAAAAAAGATCAGCGGAGCGGAGTGTCCAGCTCGTTCGCCAGAAAAAACCGGTTGTTGATGTACTCGCTTTCGCCAGTGTTCCCCGCCGCGGAAGAAAGAAGAATTGCCGCGATATTCTGATTACGCTCAAAGAAAAACGCCGAAGCCTGACGGGCAAGTGCCCCGGACGAACCCGCGGCATTCATCATGTCGAGAAGAAGAAAAACATTGGCACGATATGGTGGACAACTCCGCCTCCGCCGCCGTAGCCGAACGGGTATTTACCGTGCGGTTATTTTCCTCGGCGGTAATGCGGACATCCTCACTTACATAAAACGTAACAAGCGCGGTAATGGTACCCAACGAAATAAGTACAAGAATGCTGATGATGAGAACAAGCTTGGCCGCTATCGGGAAACGTACCTTCCCTTCCCGTTCATGATCCGGTCGGAAAATGGCAGACCCATAGTAACTCCTCGCTGTTTTTATATTTCCAATAGCAACATTCTATCCCATAATTGCTTAAAAAACAATTTAAGGTCAAAAAAAAAGACCTCCCGTGTTTCAGGAGGCCCAAATAGTACCGGCGAAGGGACTTGAACCCTTATGTCCGCGAAGACAGTGGATTTTGAGTCCAC
This sequence comes from Spirochaetes bacterium ADurb.Bin215, assembly GCA_002070025.1. Taxonomy (GTDB): domain Bacteria; phylum Spirochaetota; class Spirochaetia; order Treponematales; family Treponemataceae; genus Teretinema. Next base: position 4,343 of record MWCL01000088.1, on the reverse strand, counting down.
CGTGTCTACCATTCCACCACGCCGGCGCTAGACTAGCACAATACCACAACAAACCGCCGTTTGTCTATTCCTGCCGGATTGACCACCCGGACGGCGTGTTCGACTTCCCGCAGGAGTCAGCACGCTTGCGGCGTGTATAACACCCCGCGGGGGTCTATCACCCGAACGGCGAGCTCGACACCCCGCGACGGCTGTGCAGGCTTACCGCGAGCTCGACACCCCGCGACGGCTGTGCAGGCTTACCGCGAGTTTGGCACCCCGCGTGGGTCGACCCGCTTACCGCGAGCGCAGCACCCCGCGACGGCCCAACACCCCGTTCCAGCCAACCGGATTATCGCGGGCCCAGTTTCCCGCGGGCGCGGAGCGAATTGAGCAACGCCAAAAGCGCGACGCCCACATCGGCGAATACCGCCTCCCAAAGACTGGCGATACCGGCCGCTCCGCCTGCCAGAAAGAGTGCCTTGACCGCGAAGGCCAGAACAATGTTCTGTGTGACGATGGACCGCGTTTTCCGCGCGATGACAATCGCCTCCGCGATGGAACGGGGATTGTCGTTCATAAGGACGATGTCCGCCGCCTGTACCGCCGCGTCGCTACCGATCGCGCCCATGGCAATACCTGCGTCTGACCGGGCGAGTACCGGTGCGTCGTTGATGCCGTCTCCCGCAAAAAGAACCGTCCCCTTCGGATATGCGCGCCGGACGCTTTCGGCGACCGCTTCGAACCGCTCAACCTTCTCGTGAGGCAGAACCCCCGCTTCATAGTCGGTAATACCCGCGTCCGCCGCCGCGCGTTTTGCCGCAGACGGTGTATCTCCGGTCATCATGACGACGCGTTCCACGCCGAGAGCACGCAATTCGTCGACCGCCTGGCGGGCGTCAGCCTTGAGCTCGTCCCCGAGTGCAATGAATCCCGCGTACGTACCGTCACGGGCAACATGAACCGTCGTGCCCGACTCGTCACCGGATGGACCACGCACGCCCTGCTCACGAAGGAAGGCTCCTGAACCTGCGAAAACGGGCACACCGTCAAGAAGCACACTGACGCCTCTGCCCCGCTCTTCTCTTATGGAAGAAACAGAGCCATTCACGGGCAGGAGCCCGTCAGATTCTGCCCGAACACACACCGCGCGGGCCAGGGGATGCGACGAGGCTGACTCGGCAGCAGACGCAAGCCGTACAAGGGCGCGCTCGTCAAACCCGTTGGTCGGAAACAATCCCGTCACCGAGAACACACCATGGGTAAGGGTCCCAGTCTTGTCAAAAACCACGGCCTTCGCATTCGCGAGGACGTCGAGAAAGTCGGCCCCCTTGACGAGAATTCCCCGCCGCGCCGCACCGCCGATACCGCCGAAAAATCCGAGCGGAATAGAAATGACAAGCGCGCAGGGACAGGAAATGACCAGGAACACAAGCGAGCGGTAAATCCAGGGTTCAAACGCTTCCCGGGAAAATGGCGCAGGTCCGCCAAAGGCAGACGTGACAAAGGGCCCGGCAAGGGCAAGAAGTCCCGCGAGAATCGTGACAATCGGTGTATACACCCGGGCGAATGCCGTAATCCGCTTCTCGGCTCGGGCCTTCCGGTCCTGGGCATGCTCAACAAGCTCGAGCATCTTCGACGCGGCCGTCTCGTTGAACGGCGCGGAAGACTCGATAACCAGAACGCCTCCCCCGTTCACAAATCCGGCAAAAACTGTATCGCCCTCATTCGCCGAACGCGGCAGGCTCTCCCCCGTCAAAGCCGACGTATCGAGGTCCGACGAACCCGACACAATCACACCATCGAGCGGAATGACCTCACCGGGATGAACACGGATTCTCGTCCCGGGATCAACGTCTGCAGGATGAACCTGCGATCCGTCCGAATCAAGCCGGACAGACTCGGGACGAAGATCCAGAAGATCGACAATGGATTTGCGCGACTTACGCACCGCCGACTCCTGAACAAGTTCCCCGAGATTATAAAAAAGCATGACCGATGCACCTTCAGCCCATTCGCCGATGGCAAACGCACCAAGCGTAGCAATTGACATAAGGAAATTCTCGTCAAACACTATACCGCAACGGAGATTCCGCAACGCTTGCAGGACAACCGAATACCCCGCCGCAAGCCAGGCTGATACATAGAAAACCCGTCCTGCGAAACCAGGAAGCCCGACCGCGTCTGACACTACAGCGCTTACAAAAAGCGCGGCCGCAAGTGAAAATCGTATTGCGAGATATTTTGATTCGGCCCTGACCTCGGTTTCCGTAGGAAGCGGAGCGGAACAGGCGCCGGAACAGGCACAAGAACTCATTATCATTCCTCCTCAACATGCGTACGGGCCAGCGACAGGACCAACCCGACATGCTCGTCGTCAATCGAATAGAAAACCTGCTTCCCGTCCCGCCGGGACCGGACGATCTTCGCCTGTCGGAGAACCCGGAGCTGATGGGAAACCGCGGACACACTCATGCCTACAACAGCGGCAATGTCACATACACACAATTCTGCGGGAAGCAATGACGCTATTATGGTAAGCCTCGTAGGATCCCCGAAATTCCTGAAAAACGCGGCAATATCCTCCCGCAATTCCACCGCGGGAAGAGTGTTCAATGCTGTCTGGACCGCGTCTTCGTGAACACAGGTAACCTGGCAGGAATCGGAGTCGTTTTTCGGCGGGGGAGCACTCCGAGTGCTACCAAAATTGTTGAAACTGCTACCAATTTTGTTGAATTTTCGCTTCTTCATATACTTGAATATATGTTCAACTGTTCAGTATGTCAATAATAAAAAGCCCGCCGAAATAGCTTCCGGCGGGCTTTTTTTCAACAATTTTGATAGCAGTCTATCTGTTCATGATTTTCAGGATTTCGTTGCTGCCCCGATCCATGTCCTCCATCTTCGCGGCAATCGTTTCCAGTGTTTGCACCGTATTCTGGATGGTTTCACGAAGCTGGGAGAATGATTCGGTAAGGTCTTTGTTCGAATTCGTCAGGCCGGAAATCTTGTTGTCGACATCGGTAAGAAAGCCGGTAATCTCGCTCGAGTTTTTCCGTGTGGACTGTGCAAGCTTTCGCACTTCTCCGGCAATAACGGCAAATCCGGCGCCTTCCTTGCCTACATGGGCGGCCTGAATGCTCGCGTTAATGGCGACGACATTGATTACTTCGGTAATGTCGTCGATGCCGCTGACAAGTTCTCCGGTTTTCTGGAGTGCTTCGGTGAGCGCGCCGGTGTTGCTGGCCATGTCCGCCGCAGCGCGTATACTACGCTGGTTGAGTTCTTCCAGTTCGCCGATCGCCTGCTGTTGTTCCGTCGCGACGTTGGTAATCGATTTGATGGAATCGAGCATCGGGCGTACGAGTGCTTCAATTTCACGGTTGCGTTCTTCGAGCTCTTTTTCGGCCAATGTTACCCGGTCAATCAGGATTGCTCCCTCGAGCGCGCTGCTCACTTCCGCGGCAAGGGATTCATAGAGCACCGCCGACTGGATTGCCTCTTCAAATACCAGATAACCGATTTGTTCTTCACGGTAATAAACCGGTTCAATGATTATTGAAGAATCAGGAGAGTCAAGATAGTTAATATTCGCGGGAACGAGGTCTTTCGGGGAAAAGGATGTTTCCGGGAAGGCAACGTTCTGTCCGTTCCTGAAAGCTGCTGCTATATGTGCTCCCTGTAGGGGATTCTCCGGATTATCGTATAAGCACAGCACCACTCCATTCATGCCAAGTCGGGTAAAACTTGTCCGCATCACCTCGACAAGACTGTCCATCTTGAAGCTGGTAATCAATTCGCGCTCAGCGCTCATGAGGAGATCCATCTGCTGCTGCTTGGCATTTATCCTCATGAATATCTGTTGTTGTTCTGCGTCCGATATCATCGCCTGACACCGATGCAACAGGTTTGCCCTGCCCGTGATTGCGAACCTGAAGCGGTTTACCGCATGGTACCAGCGGTTTGCCCGGGTACCGGACAATATGTCGCGCCGGAGAAGTTCGCTTAAGAGTTTGAGGAGTTCCTGTTCATTACAGAATTCGTCGGAAAACTGATTGATGAGTTCCCGGACTGTTTCCGCGGAGGGATCGTCCCGGTCCATGCCGACCAGCTTGAAAACATCCCGTTCGATTGAGTCACTGGCACCGAACAGTGATTCGGTAAATGAATTCACATTCTGCGAAAGGCATCCGCAGGACTGCCGCAGCACCTGAACCGCCGGTTCAAGGGTTTCAAACGGAATAGTCTCACCCCGTATTGCTTTTACAAGCATACCGAGGGCACGTTTGGCTTCCTGGTAAATGGGCTGACTCACCGTGGTCAGAGGCGGCAGAGTCATTGCAGCGGATTCAACATCGTCGAAA
>MWCL01000087.1 GCA_002070025.1 Spirochaetes bacterium ADurb.Bin215 | reverse complement strand
CTTGTCGCTCACCAACGACCGTGGTTGGTCGCACGGCGCTGACTTCACCGACAACTACTCGACCACGCTCAACCTCGGCGACGTCGGATGGAGCTACAGCAGCAACTTCAACCTTGCCCTCACGGACAGCAGCGGCAAGAGTCGCCCCACCGTCACCCGTGGCCCGGACAACGTCACCACGCCACCTCAACCGCCACCGCCAGCAGTCCCGATACAAGCTTCCCTACTCTGGTACGGGGTACGGTTGAAAACTCGGGCAGCAGATAAAAGGCCGTAAAGAGAATTCCGCTGGTAAGTACCGCAAACAGAATGTCTCCTGATAGTGGATTCGGTATCGCTCCCGAAACGGGAGTGAAAAGATACACACAGGCTCCGTAGGTAGCGAGAAACACGGCTGGGACTATCCAGTCTATAATTTTTAATGAGAGAAGCGCGATGGAGGCTACCAGGGTAAGAATGTTATACCTGAAGGCCGGTATGGTGGAGGGAGAATTCCAGAACAGGGTTATATACCCCTCGGGAAGGGATATTCCGGACCGGTTCAACAGGGATTTATTCAGGAAATCCGTAATGGCGGTATCTGCCGGTATACGGGGAAACTGGTCGATTTTCAGTGCGCCGAAAGCGTCTCCGGCGGCAGAAACCGATTCCGGTGTGACCAGATACGGCGGGAACAGGTCTCCCTGACTCAAATAGCCAAGACACACGGCCACTGCAGCCGGATTCATCCAGTAGGCGCCGGTTCCTCCGAACACTGCACGGGAAACAAGCGATCCGGAAAAGGAGACAAAGAAAACCATGAAAGGGCCAAGCGTATACGGAAGCAGAAATCCGGTCAGAAGGCCGGTAAGTATTGCCGTGCCGTCGCCAAGCGTTTCATTCCGTCTGTTCCATGATACGGAGAGCTCGGCGGCGACACTGCCGGCTATCGCGACGGAAATTGAAACAAGGGAACGGTAGTCATGCTGCAGTACCATGGCGAGAATATGAGGAGTCAGGGTAAGGGCCGTAATGAGGGACATGTGCGAGATTGTCGGACGGGTAACCAGAAAGGGAGAAAGCGTGGTTTTCCAGCTTGGTTTGTTCATTTGTCCTCCTCCCGGAATCCTGCTTCCCGGGCGTTTTTCAGGATATGATGCAGCGGGATGCGGGAGGGACACACCATGGTACAACATCCGCAGTGCTGGCAGGATTCTATTGAGCGGATATGTTTTTGGCGGATTTTTTTATTCTTGATCACTTCCACCAGTTCCATGGGATCAATATATACGGGGCAAACCTGCAGACAGCGTCCGCAATGGATACAGTCGTGTACGGTATAATCAGGACAGGATTCCTTGTCCATGATGTGAACCGACTTCGTCGTTTTTGTTATCGGGGTTGAAAGATCCTGTACGGCGGTTCCCGTTATGAGACCGTTGGTAATAATGCGGGACGGCGGGGACGTAAAACCGCCTGATTCCTGAATAAGCGCCGCCAATGTTGTTCCGATACGGACCTTGAGAATGGACGTTCTTGCCACAGCAGGTCCGGAGACAAAAACGTAGCGGTACACAACAGGTTTGTTATGTACAACCGCCTCATACGCCGTAATCGCCGTTGACGGATCAAGAAAAATCCCGGGACGGTTCTGTTCCGCTTCAGGAAGAATTTTTACGAGCTGTTTCCTGTTTCCGGATGGATAGCGCGTGTCGGTTTTCAGAATGACCGCTTCCATCGGTTCTGCCGCGCGGGTTATTGCCCCGGTATCGAGGTCCTGGTCCGTAACGAAGTACAGTGATCGAATGTTGAGCGCTTTCGCGATCAGGGCGGCGCCTTCGACAACCTTGTCGGGAAATTCTTTAAAAAGTATGCTGTCAAGCTGGCAGGTTGGATCAAGATCAAAAAGGCGGACGAGGATTACCGGTTTCTTCTGTTTCTTTGCGTCCCGAATGAGTTCGACAAGCGGAACCGGTTCCTCAAATGTCGAAACAACACCCTTGTCTTCGAGAATACGGATAATTTCAGACTCGGGAGAAGTTTTCCAGGAAAAGTTCTCTTCCTTGCGGCCCAGAATGTCGAATGATCCGGAAAGAAGGATTTCCGCAGCGGTACTGGTACCTCCATCCGGACAGGAGATTTTTTTGAATGAACGGATCATTCCCGGTACCGGCGCATGAATTCGGGACGTGGCGGGCGCCGTTCCCCGGGCAATAAGCTGCCCTTCCTTTACTCGCGTACCCTCGGTTACAACCGGGTGTGCGGAATCATGTGAATCCTGTCTGAAGGGTACGAGGGCTACGGGTGGTAAAAACGCATTCCCGCTGATATCCGGAACGGGTTGTGTTACCGTTATTGTTTCCATACTGCGTCGGAATCGAATAAATCGTGTCATTCTGGGTGTCCTGTAATCCTTCCCGAAACAAATCGTCCTTGATCAATAAGCATCTGTTCAAGGGGCGTTGCTTTTTCTGATAGCGTTTCCCCGATAAATTCCTGATCAAAAACGGCAACAACGCGTGTTTGTGCCGCAAGACGTCCCTGCTTTTCGTCAAATACATAGTCTTGAACAACCATCTGTTCGCCGATGACGGGCGGTTCAAGACGGTCCCGATAATCTTTCCAGGGGAAAACGGCAATCTTCCACTGAACGGCAAGAAAATCGGCGAGATCCGGCAGTGAATCGTTCCGGTCAAGCCGGATAAACTCTTCAAACGTACCGGCCGAAAATCCGGTCTGTTCAGTATACCCCGACGGACAGGGTAAATACAACCGCCCGTTTCCGGTAAAAGGGGATTCTCCCCTGACGGTTACAAAAAAAAGTCCCGTACCTGCGGTGGAGACCGCCAGTGTAGCGGTCAGGATGAGAAAAAGATTTTTACGGAAGAAGCCTCGGCGGTACAGGGTTTCCGGATGCATGGGAACAATTTGGAGTACATCATGGAGCCGGCGGGTGGACCCCTTCCCGCTCCGTAAAAATCGCAATCCAGGCACATGGTACAACACAAGCAGGGATACCGAGCATGTCAGCGCAGAAATAAAGAGTAAAAACGCCCGGGAACCTGATGCAAGTGCGAACAGCATCGGCAGGATCAGCGGAAGCAAAAGGCGCAGGTTGCCGGTGATGCGGCGAAGAAGCTGTGTGCGTGTTATCAGATAGGGTCCGGTATACAGCAGATCGGACACAATGATGACCGTTACCAGTAGAATTGCCGATGAAAGCATGCCGGAAGGGCTGTTCCATGCATAAACCAGAAGAAATGAGGGTATTGCCGTTATCAGGGCCATACCCCGATTTTTCTGAAGGGCGAGACCCGCAACAAGAAGGAGGACTATCGGAATAAAGAAGTATCGGTAGAACGCGCCGGCATTTTCCAGGTACCAGGTTACCGGTAGTGATGAAAGCGCTGCTTGTACGCGGTTTTCAAGGTCGGGTTCGTCCGGTAAAAAAAAGAACCTCGTATTACTTTCCCGGTGGACAAACCAGTTGCTCCGTTGCCGGTTTACTTCGTCGATAAAGGGTTGAACCGGGGAGAGACTGTTTCCCCGGGGAAGGCTCGTGTTCGCCTGGGTAACAATCTTGCTGGCTCCAACGGCACCAAGCCGTGAAACTACCTCTGCTTCCGTTTCAGCGGGAGAGACGGTCAGGATGCGGTAATGCTTCCATAGGGTTCTGGAGGTACGGATCGGCAAGGCGAGCAAAAGAATCACGGCCGGAATGAAAAGGAGAACAAGCGAATGTGCAAAGAATGGAGAAGCGCGCCTGCGGCTATTCATCGGTTACAGAGTTGAGAACGCGACACCGATGAAAAAACCGAGCAAAATTCCCGCAAGAACTTCCATGGGACGGTGTCCCTGAATTTCCTTTACCGGCTTGAACTGGTACTTCATCCGGGAGGAAACCTTTACACCGAGCTCATTGAGGGCACGGGCCTGCTGGCCGCTGGACCGGCGGACACCCACCGCGTCCCGGATAACCACCAGCGCAAAACAGCAGGAAAACACAAAGAGGTCCGAGTAAATACCGGATTTGAATCCGATTGTTGTCGTGACCGAGGAGACCAATGCCGAGTGGCTGGACGGCATGCCGCCTGTTTTCCAAAAGAGAAGCGAAACGAGATCATGGAATGAGGTTACGGTGCGGGTGAACAAGGTTATTAACGTTTTTATGAACTGACTGATGATCCAGCTCGAAACAGCGGCAAGGAATACGGGATTTTGTACCAATAATGTCAGTTCAATTAACAACGTCCGGTTCATCAAGAGTATTTTCTCCATACAGGGCCTTTTGTCAAGTCCTGGAAAACCGGTATACTGTAACAAATGGATTTCACCTTTTACCCGATTACTATTGATGATACCGGACGCAGGATTGACCGGGTGATACGGCGGTTTTTACCGGATGTTCCCCTCTCGGGTGTATACCGCCTTCTCCGTACCGGCATGGTTCGGGTGAACGGGAAAAAGGTACGTCCGGCGGATATGCTTCCTCCGGACGCGGTAATCGGTATCGCCCGTCATCTGGCGCCGGATCAGGACAATCGCGAAGGCGATTCTGTAAACACCGGGGAAATTCGTCCGTATATTTTGCTTGAAAGTCCCGATCTGCTCTTTCTCAACAAGATCCGGGGCATGCCGGTTCACGGTCCCGGAGGCCTGGATCATCTTGTTCCGCCCTCACCGTCTGAAACCGCCTCGCTTTCATTCAGAAGCGGTCCCCTGCACCGGCTGGACAAGGACACTTCCGGCATCGTCACCTTTTCACGAACACTTTTGGGCGCCCGCTGGTTTACGGAGGCGCTCTCGTCTCATCGAATGGGAAAGTACTATCTTGGAATTGTACGGGGCCGGGTCAGTTCTTCGTTTGAATGGCGCGATATCGATGACGACGGAAAAGAAATGATAACCCTGGTTGCGCCAGTTGCCGGTGCACAAAACGAATCCGGAACCTATACCTCGCTTCTTCAGTACCGAATCCTCACCGGGAAAAAGCACCAGATCCGCAAACAATCTGAAATTCACGGTTGTCCGCTTGATGGGGACAGCCGTTACGGCGGCGGAAAGCGGGACAGCGGATATTTTCTTCATGCCTGGCAGCTTCATTTCCCCGAAGACCGTCCAGCCGGTATCCCCGAATTCATTGCCGCTCCGCTCCCCCGGGACATGCGTGTGCAAATAGGGTTGGTGTTCGGAGAGAATGTGCTTGCAAAGCTCGATACGCTCAACGTATACTGAAGCCGGAATGAAGAGTCTCAGCGACCTGTACTGGTTTTTCAAGGGCGTAAAGGTGTACGCACTCGTTGGCGACAGCGGGACAGGAAAAAGTTTCCGCGCCAAACTGCTTGCCCAGAAATACGGAATTCAGCTCATTGTTGATGACGGTCTGCTGATACGCGATGACAAAATACTCGCGGGACAGTCCGCAAAACGTGAACAGACCTTTCTGGCAGCGGTCAGGGTCGCCTTGTTCGACAACAAGGCCCACCGTGATGAAATTGCCCGGGTTCTCCAGAGTGAACAATTCAAAAAAATCCTCATACTGGGCACGTCCGAGAAGATGGTGGAAAAAATTGCGGTACGGCTTCAATTGCCTCAGCCGTTCAAGATTATTAAAATCGAAGACATTGCCTCCCAGGAAGATATTGAACGGGCGATCAGATCACGACGTGTTGAGGGAAAACACGTAATTCCTGTTCCCTCGATAGAAATCAAGCGGAACTATCCCCAGATTTTTTACGATCATGTACGGGTTTTTCTCAAAGGACGAAAAAACCTGCTTTCAAGCAACGTAACCATGTCCAAGGTCTACGAAAAATCGGTAGTGCGTCCGGAATTTTCCAAAAAAGGCCGGGTGACCATATCCGAAGCGGCGTTGAGCCAGATGGTCATTCATTGTGTCGGTGAGTTCGATCCCGCTGTAAGTATAAAAAAATTGACAGTCAAGACTGATTCGAGGGGTTATCGCCTTGTTATCGTGATTGATGTGCCCTTTGGTACACAACTGACCGGAAAAATTCATCAGATGCAGCAATATATCGTCGAGAATATTGAACGGTACACCGGCATACTGGTTGAAGAAGTTCATATTGTTATCGACAAGATTACCAGAACATAGGAGAACGCCGCATGTCTGCAAGAACGATAGTTTTACTTGCCCTGTTTGCCGTCATTGCACAAGGGGTTTCAGCACAAACGATTGAATACCGGTGCGGCAATTACCGGTTCACGTATGAGGACCATGAGCTTGATATTGAATCGATAGGCACCTCCTTCATGGCCCTCCGCGCGCACTTTACCGAATTGTGCGGATTTGACCCCGATCCTGAAGTACATTTCGCGAGCGTGCGCATTCTTCCCGACCGGAGTTCATTTGACCGGTATCTTGAATCCCGTATCGGAGAGACGCGAAACCAGTATGTTTTTTTGAAATATGGAAAGCCGGAGCTTTCGGAACTTGTTCTGTACCCGGTTGGAGAGGAAAAAGGGTATGAGGCATTTGCCGGCCCTTCCCTGAATCGTCAGCTTTTTTTGCAGTATTTGTACGGGTATGTTCTTGAACCTCCCGTCTGGCTTCGCGACGGATTTCAGGCATGGGTGGAGAATCTTTCGGTTGACGATGGCGACCAGGACGGGTATTCTCCCTGGCTTGAGACCGCCAAAAATTACGCCATGGATCCGGAAAAATCCTTGCCGGTCCGCTCAATTCTTCTTGCGGAAACCGGAACCTACGAAGCGGCACGACTGTATCCGCTCTCATGGGCTCTTGTTGCGTTCTTTTTGCAGACGGAACGGACCGGGTATCGGAGGTTTCTGCATGAAACGTTCGCGGTTCTGGAATCACCGGATGGTTACAACCGCCGGACACAGGAAGAGAACACCCGGATCGTTCATGAACGGTTTGACCGGACGGCGCGTTTTGCCTCGGCGGATGAAGATTTCATGAACTGGATCAGCGGGCAAAAAACGTTTACTGAATTGCTTAACGCCGGTGTTGCGGCCTATACCAGTGGCAGGTATGCGGAAGCGGAAAAGAATCTGGTTCGCGCAACAGAACTGCAGAAAAATGATCCACTGCCCTTTTATTATCTCGGACTATCAGCCTACGCTTCCGGTGATCATGACGATGCCCGGATGTGGTATCTTCGCGCGCTGGATAATGGCGCCGACGCGGCAACCGTGCACTGGGCGATCTCCCTGACCGCCTATGCCGTAAAGGATTGGCAAGCTGCCCGGCTATATATGGAAAAAGCCCGTGAACTGAATCCTTCCCGGTACACCGAAAAGGCGGAAAACCTGCTCAGATCGATGCCTGAATAGGCGCCTTTTTACGACGACGTCCCTGCCCGCCTTCACCCGGTTTATCCCGTCCGTCCGGTCCTGTGCGTTTTTTTCCGCGCGGGCGTGCTGCCCGGATGGGGAGCCCGCCTTCTTTCAGGCAGTGGCGGACGGCAAATTCGAGTTCAGTTCTGGGCGGGTTCATGGGCATGATGAACCGGCGGCATTCGCGATAGACATTGGTATACACTTCAACGGGATGTCCGTTCCAGTCCGCGACAAGCTGTACCAGATCGGTAATGAGATAGGCAAGTTTTCTTCCAAGCCGGATATCTTCACCGGAAGCAACAAGCGCATCCAGTTCTTCAAGACTCTTGCGGTAGTTGTCGGCGAAATCCTCGCTGTCATCAATGAAACTGCAGGCGGCCGGCTGCAGGTACATGAACAGATCGTACCGCAAAAGCATGGTGATTGTGTCGCGGGCCCTGCCGCTGTGCAGTATCTTGATGAGTTCTTCGGTAAGCCGGGACGGTGAAACCGGCTGGAGGAGGTGCGACTGTTTGCGCATAACCTTCCCCACCTTGTCGGGAATGACGCATCCGGTTGAAACGGAATATTTGGCTGCACGGATCATCCGGACCGGATCATCCTGAAAAATGTCCGCGAGGGGGATTACCGGAACCAGCTTTCGGTTTCTGATGTCCTTTACTCCGCCAACGTAATCGATTACCTGCTCCTTGAGCGGATCGTAATACAGCGCGTTTATGGTAAAGTCCCGGCGGCGGACATCCTCGTCCATGGTTCCGAATACGTTGCCGGTGGTGCCGTCAACCAGCGAGCGGAAGGTTGACACTTCGTAAATGTGATCGCCGAAAAAGATATGGACCAGCCGGAACCGCTTTCCTATTATCCGGGAGTTCCTGAACAAGCGTTTTATTCGTGCCGGTTCGGCGTTCGTGACTATATCGATGTCTTTGGGTTTTTTGCCTATCAGCAGGTCCCGGACTGCGCCACCTACGATGCACGCGTCAAAACCGTTATTACGCAGATGGGTAATAATTCGGATGGCATCATTGTCAATGTACTGCCGCGGGATGTTGTGTTCTTTTTTCGTATAGATGACCGCTTTACGGATTGCCCGGCCCTTGGCGTCCGGACTGTATCTGATCAACATTGGTACTGTCATTTTCTACAGAAAAGGCCTGAATGTCAACGGATGATTTTCAAGGTCTTCTGCTGTCATTACGTTCATTCGATGATATACTGCTTTTCAGGATGAACCTGTCGCGAAATTCCGGATTTTTTTTATTGGTACTCCTGTGGATCCTGCCCCCCGGCGCTCACGGACTGTTCGCGCTTGAGCCGCAGTGGACCCGTGTGCTTTCCGGCGCTCTTGCTGCGCGTCCGGTTGTTCATGGAGAGCGGGTGTTTGCCCTTACCGATGACCGGACCCTTACGTGCCTGAATTCCAGTGGAAATTTTCTCTGGAGCCGTCAACTTCGGGGACGGCCGGCGCGGTATATATCGGTAGCTGATAACGGTCTGGTACAGGCTCTGTCCGGGGACGGGGTACTGAATACATTGAGCCGCGACGGTGTTCTCTTGTGGAGCATACGGTGTAACCGTGAACCCGCCTGCCCTCCCGTCCGTGGATGGGACGGCCGTACGGTAGTTCTTTTTCCTGATCATGCCCTTTGTCTTACCGATACCGGGTCAATCCTTTGGTATAGACCCCTCGCGGGAACAAGTTTCCGGAACATGACCCTGACCGGAGACGGCAACTTTCTTTTATACAATGATAACGGGGACATTCTTCTTCTCTCGCCTTTCGGAAGAATTCTTGCTGAAACTGCGCTTTCCGGGAAACCGGTTTTGTTTGCACCGGTTCCGGCGGGATTTGTTGCGACTTTTTCAGACGGCACCGTATCGTTGTATGACGTACGGTCGGGAAAAAACGGCTACCGCGTAGAATGCTTGTGGTCTATCCGGGAAGAATCCCCGGTAGCCGGTATCATTGAAAGCAACGGAACCCTGTACACAGCGCTGCGAAACGGTAGTGTCATGTCCCGGAATGTCACGGATGCGGCGTTGCTCTGGAAGAGTCCCGCGTCTGACGGGTTTTCCGGTCTTGTGTACATGGATTTGTCCTATTCCCGGATAACGGTGTTCGACCCGGGAACGGCGGTTTCCCTTGATGAGCGCG
>MWCL01000086.1 GCA_002070025.1 Spirochaetes bacterium ADurb.Bin215 | reverse complement strand
CCGCGTTTGATTCCTGGAAGAGCCAGAAATCCGTCGAAGCCATCATGGTCAACAGCGGGAACTGGGAAACCATCCACTGGCGCGCCATCGGCGTGGGAATCCATGGTGATTACGCGGTTATCTGGTTCGGCGACCGGGAAGATACGCAATAACGAAATTATAAATACTTATAAATAAATAATACTGAGGGGGTCCTTATGAAAAATGTTGTTTTACGACCGGTAATTGCTGTAAACGAGGAGAATTGTGTTAATTGCCATCGCTGTATTGCCGTTTGTCCGGTAAAAATGTGCAACGATGGATCAGGTGATGTTGTTCACGTGAACAGCGAACTCTGTATCGGTTGCGGAGAATGTATTGAAGCTTGTACACATGATGCTCGTGTGGGACTTGATGATACAGCCGCGTTCTTTGCTGATCTTGAAGCAGGTACAAAGATGGTTGCCATTGCCGCGCCGGCTACAGCTGCAAGTCTTGATGGCAACTACCTCCAACTGAACGGCTGGCTTGCAAGTCTCGGGGTTGATGCTTTTTTTGATGTCAGCTTCGGAGCCGAACTGACGGTAAAATCCTATCTTGAATACAAGAACGCTCAAAACCCTAAGTGCATTATCGCACAGCCCTGTCCGACACTTGTTACCTTTATTGAATTGTACCGCCCCGAGCTTATCTCGCTGCTTGCTCCTGCAGATAGTCCCATGGGCCACACCATGAAAATGATCCGGGAATTTTATCCCCAATACAAGAATCACCGGATCGCTGTAATTTCACCTTGCTATTCAAAAAAAAGGGAATTCGATTATATCGGACATGGTGATTACAACGTTACAATCAAAGCAATCGCACACTACATTGAAAAAAACGATATTGATCTTTCACGCTATCCGGAGCACCCCTACACCGGTCCGGATGCCGAACGCGCGGTTCTTTTTTCTACTCCTGGCGGGCTCATGCGTACCGCAGAACGACATGTACCCGGCATATCAGAAAAGACCCGAAAGATAGAAGGTCAACCCGGGGTTTATCATTATCTCGCCCACCTCGGAGAGGCAATCAAGAGCGGAGAAGCACCGATCCACGAGCTTATCGACTGTCTCAACTGCGAAATGGGTTGTAACGGCGGCCCGGCGACAACGAACCGGGGGAAACATATCGATGTTATTGAAAGTGCTATTGAAAAACGCAACAAGGAAGCGCAAGAGCGCTATCGGGCAAAAGGGCTTCATTTGTCAAAAAAAGCAGCCTTCAAGAAAATTGATCGCCTTATTGCCCGGTTCTGGAAACCCGGCTTATATGATCGTACCTATGTCGACCGCTCATCGGTTTTCCAAAAGACCATCCGGAACCCGACCTCTTCCGAAATCCAGGAAATCTACCGAAAAATGCACAAGACTGAAAAGAAACACATCTTGAACTGCGGCGCATGCGGATACAAAAGCTGTGAGCAAATGGCTGTAGCAATTATAAACGGATTAAACCGTGTAGAAAACTGTCGCCATTATATGGAAGTAGAGGTTGAAATCCTTCATGAAAATCATCACGAGGAACTGAGTAGGACCATCAGGTCTGTTGCCGGTTCCAGCGCGAGTCGTCTTAAAGCAAACATGACCGATATCAATTCCCTTGCGGATCTTTCATCCGAAATGGCCTCCAGTGTAGTGGAGTCTTCTGCCGCGATTGAGCAGATGGTTGCAAACATACAATCCATAACAACCATGCTGGCCAATAATGAACAGTCTGTCACCGCGCTGGATGAAGCATCCTCAAATGGCAAACAGGGCATCAATTCCATTGTCTCCCTCATGGGTGATGTTGCCCATCAATCAGACAGCCTTCTCGAAGCGAGCGCCGTTATCCAGCAAATAGCAAGCCAGACAAATCTCTTGGCCATGAATGCCGCGATAGAAGCAGCACATGCGGGAGAAGCAGGTCGCGGATTTGCGGTTGTCGCGGATGAAATCAGAAAACTTGCAGAAAACTCCGGAAATCAGGCGGCAACAATATCCCGGGCCTTACAACATATCAAACAGCTCATAGATGAAACGTCTGAATCATCACTGTCAGCACAAAGCGGCTTTGAACGTGTTGTAACTCTTTCCGAGCAGGTAAAAAACGAAGAAGCAAGCATCAAAGCTGCTGTCGAAGAGCAAAGCGCCGGCGGCCAGCAGGTTCTTGAAGCACTTGCAAGAATTAACGACCTGACGGCAAAGGTAAAGGACGATTCTGCCATATTGCTTTCGTCGAGCAATGAAATTCTTTCAGAGCTTGAGACCCTGAGCACGGTGAGCAATTCCGATACTACAATACCGGAACGCCCTTCCCGGACAGATACGATTTTAGTTCAGGGATAGTTATGACCTTGAAATGGAACACCGACGCGGCAAGCAATACCGTAGCTCCTGACTGAACAGCCTCATAAAAGTGTTCAAGAGTACCTGCCCCGCCGGAAGCAACCACGTCGGCTTCAGTTATTTCCCGTATTTTCCGGATTAACGGCAAATCATAGCCGGTACGCACACCGTCGGTACTCTTGCTGGTGGGAAGTATGGTTGCAGCCCCGTAATCGCTCACCTGTTTTGCCCACTCAATGGCATCCTTACCGGTTGCAGTCCGTCCGCCGTCAATGAATACTTCATAGCCCGAAGGCATGGCGGTATTGATTGCGGCATCGATTGCCACGGTTACCCGATCGCGGCCGAACGCACGGATCATTTCCGCGATTACTTCAGGCTTTCTGAACGCTGCACTGCTCGTGGACACACGGTCAGCCCCGGCGGCAAGAACGGCGTCAGCAGACAAGCAATCTCTTATTCCTCCGCCAACCGTAAAGGGCACCGTAGCTACGTTCGCTACCCGACGTACTACTTCAAGCATGGTCGCACGATCTTCAACAGTTGCCGTAATATCAAGCAGGGCTATTTCGTCCGCACCGGCTTCGCAATAAGCCCTGCTGCATTCCACCGGGTCACCGGCGTCTTTGATATCTACAAATTGAACGCCCTTGACGACCCTGCCGTTCTGCATGTCGAGACACGGCATTATCTTTATTTTCTTTTCCATACATTATCCTACCATACTTCATGAAATTGCGGCACAGCGATTTCTGATTTACACTGATGCCCATGAAGACTTCTGTTTCCCGAGTGCTGTTTTCCATGATCATTATCGCAACCTCCTTGCAATTACTCTGCGCCCAGAATGAGGGAAACACTCCACAGACCATCCGCGACGAAGACAAACAATACATAACCACCGGATCAGTTTTGATTCCGGCAGCGGTGAAGGACGCCCGACTAATCATTGAAGCTGTTGACCGGTGGAATGCATGGATGTTTGCCGGAATGGACGGCAAGGGTCCGACCGAGCGGTTTTTGCTTGTATACATTACCGGTGTCGGATTTCCCGAGCCCGGGGCAATGAACGCCTTTGTTGAGTTCAGAATCCTGAGAAATCTCGGGAAAGACAAAACGCCCATCCCCTTTATCCTTACCCGTCAGTACGCCGATAACGGGGACCTCGCCGGGATAACCGCCGTTCTTGCCGAAAAAAACGCCATGATGGACTCGGCCCGTTATGAAATCACCCTTTCCGGATCGGATACTGAAACAGAAATAGCATACGCTGCAACGGTCCGCCTCAGGGGATTCTTCGAGTTTTTTGTCACACTCAATTCGTACACCAGGACGATTGAGTGGTATCTGGAAAAGATAATAGGAAATTTTGCATATCAAATACTTCCTTGACATTTCAGTTCTCATGCACAACAATCAGGGTACCCATGAATACCCAGGACTTGCGCAAAGAATACCGCATCCCCGCAAACGAACTCCCGCCGGAATATACCCGTTTTACCATCCTTCTCGGGCATGAACACGAAGCAGAAGTACAAACTGCCGATCTCAGCCTCAGCGGCTTCGGTTTTATTACCGATCGTATGATCGACGACTTTATTCAGGGATCGCGACTCGTACTCTATCCTCTTGGCAGGGACCAACCGCTGTACGGTATCGTTGTCCACGCGACGACGACCGACAAGGGAACCCGGGTTGGCGTTCAACTCCAGGAGCTCGGCGGGTACCAGGAGTACCGAACGGCGATACAAAAAATTCTGCACCATATCGACCGAACAAATCAATCCTGATACACTTCCTGTACAGTTAACCATGTACAGGAGACCCGCCAATGTTTTATACCAGAGACAAAACGTTCTTTCCCCGGCTCTTCGCGCTTGTTCTGCCCATCCTTCTCCAGAACCTGTTATCCTCGTCACTCAACTTTATAGACGTATTCATGATCGGCCGTCTGGGCGAAGCTTCGATTGCCGCGGTCGGAAGTGCGAACCAGTTTTTCTTCATCCTGCTCATGCTCATTTTCGGTATGGCAAGCGGCTCCGCCATTTTCACCGCTCAGTACTGGGGACGCCGTGACATAAAAAACATCCGCGCGGTTATGGGGATCGGACTGTCCCTGACGCTGGGCCTTGCGCTCATATTCACCGCGGTGACCTTTCTCTTTCCCCATGGAATTATCCGGCTATTCTCCAGGGATCCCGCCGTCATATCGCTGGGAGGGACCTATCTCCGCATCATTTCCTTTACCTTCATCATCACATCGCTCACAACCTCCTTCGGGGTGGTTCTGCGCAGCACCGAGAATGTTATCTACCCCATGGCGGCGAGCATAACCGGCATCATTCTCAACACGGGATTGAACTATCTGCTCATATTCGGCAATTTCGGATTTCCCCGCCTTGGTGTAGCCGGCGCGGCGTATGCAACTTTCATTGCACGGTTCGTTGAAATGGGCATCATCGTCAGTATTACGTACATCAAGAAACTCCCGGCCGCGGCAGGTATTTCGGACCTGATACGATTCACCAAACAACAGGTTTCCGTATATCTGCAAAAAGCAGTACCGGTTGTTCTGCAAAGTGTCGGATGGGCCGCGGGATTCAGCATGTACACCATGATCTACGGCCACATCAACACGGAATCTCTCGCGTCATACAACGTCGCCGGGTCCATCGAGCGGATATGTCTCATCTTCTTTACCGGTCTCGGAAGCGCCTGCTCCATCATGGTCGGCAACCGCATCGGTGCGGGTGAAGACGACAAGGCTCGCGGCTTCGCGCGAAATTTTCTCCTGCTCGGAGTACTTGTCGCGCTCGTAATTTCGTCGGTACTGTTCATGCTCCGCGATCCCATTATTTCCCTGTATGCAATAAACGAAACCAGCCGGACCTACATGATGGGCATTCTTCTGGTCATGTCGGTCATCATGTGGGCACGGGCGTGCAACATCATTTTTCACATGGGCGTATTCAAAGCGGGAGGTGATACCCTCTTCAGCATGATCGTCGATGTAGGCGGCGTCTGGCTCATCGGCGTACCCATTGCCCTCGTAACGGCCTTTTACTTCCATCTGCCGATTCACTATATCGTAGACTGGCTCATGATCGAAGAACTTCTGAAGATGATCGTCGGATTCTGGCGATATCGTTCCGGCAAGTGGCTCAACAATCTGGTTGTAGCAGTAGAAAAAAAGGAGACTGTCAATGAAGCGTGAAACATCCGCCTATGAACGAGTAATGTTTTATTACAGTAACAAGGGTCCCATGTTCTTTGCATTCCGCATGGTACTGCTCGGTGATCTGAATGAAAACGACCTCCGCAAGACCCTCGCGAAGGTCCGGAAGGAAATACCGCTCACCGCGGTCCGGGTATTCAAGGACGACGACAAGAAACAATGGATAACCACTGACGACGTACCGGACTATCCTCTGATCATACAGGACAATTTTACCGGAGAACCCGCGGATGCGGTTATAGCGCTTCTTCTTGATCCGTTCGACAATGAAAAAGGACCCATGGTCCGTTTTTCCCTGCTCAGGAACGGGAACCGGAATAATCTGATCGCGGTATTTCAACACGCGATTGGAGACGGTGTGGGAGCTGTACTATTTTTGGAACGTCTTCTTGAACATCTGGGAAATCCCGATGCGGAAATCATTCCGGTAACCGATGAAACCTGGGCTCCCCAGCTCCATAAAATCATCCCGGAAGCGACGTTGGAAAAAATCCGGGCATTTGATCCGCCGCCGTACAAAACCGACAAGAGTTACACCGAATACACCGTCTCGCCGCAACAAAACGAGCCGTATCCCCGCCCTTCCTTCGCACTCCAGACTGCACGCTTTGACCGGGAGGAAACTGCACGGCTCGTCGCCGCGGCAAAGGACGCCGGAGTAACCGTGCATTCCTTTCTCGGGGCGGTACTGCTCAAAACCTTCGCGGAACATTTCGGTCCGGCCGAGGGTTTTGAACGGACAATCCAGAGCCCGGTCAATTTCCGCCCCCAGCTCATTCCGGAAGCGGAACGAATGTTCGGCCTTTTTAACGGACTTATCACCGCGAAGGTAGACTGCGCCGCAGATCGGCCGGTAGCGGAAATAGCGCATGAAATAGGTAATTCATTCCGCCAGGAAATGGAAAGTCTGAAACCGCTTGCCAACTACTACAACTTCATGACCTATTTGCTGGAAGGCGTGAAAGATCCGGAGGAGTTCTACGCAAACCGGAAAAGCGGCGGATCTCCCATGAATTATGACTTCTCTTTTTCAAACCTGGGGCGGGTCTCTCTCCGGAAAACATACGGAAAGTTCGTACTGGAAGAATTGTACGGGCCCACATTCAGCGCAACGAAGGGAGAGCGGGTTATCGGCGCGCTCACCCTGGACGGAGAACTGTTCATGACCCTTATTTACGACGCCGCATGCTTTGACCATGAAACGGGAAAAAAGATCTGGGCAAAAGTACGGGACGCGGTCAGGGCGATCACATAACAACAGATTCCGCCAACCGGCGGCCCGTCAGCGCACGGCGGCGTCGATGATTCCGCTCTGGGTTCTCAGGATTATTTTTTCGCCGCCGCCGTTCAGCGCGGCTTCATAATTCGTTGCGGATTTCGCCAAAACCGTGGCCGACGGGAAGCTGGTCGTGACAACGCCGCTTCCGGACGTACATTCAATCTTGGCATCAAGTTCTTCAGGAACCACCAGTGTTATATCGCCGCTGGACGTCCGGATATCCAGACCCCGGTTTTTCCCCCGGTACTGTATTGCGCAATCGCCGGAGGCGGAATACACCGAAACGGAGCCATCCGACCCCTCATAAAACACGTCACCGCTGTCGCTGATGGCCTTGAATACGCCCTGTATCAACACAGCACGGATATCACCGCCGCCGGAGGACAAGTCAACCGGACCGGTGTTTCCCGACAGGGAAATATCCCCGCTTGCCGAGTATGCGCGAAACTCGCCGGAGGTTGCTGCGGCCGTTATATCGCCGCCGCCCGAGTCCAGTTCGACAGAACCGGTTACATTGTTTATTTTGATATCGCCGCCGCCGGTTCCGGCACGAACACTCCAGGATTCCGGCACAAGAATTTCCACCGAGGTAAACTGGATTCCGCCCCATCCGAGCAGCTTGCGATTTTCCGCCTTTTTTACGGAAACGGATATGCCTCCGTCGTTTTCGGTTACAGAAATATCAAGCACTTTTTCAGTCTTTTTAAGTCCGCGGACAACAACCATTACCCGGCGTTTGTTCCATACGGAAATATCAATATCGGCACTCTCCGTAAGAACGTTCAAAAGACCGGTTTTCGTCGTTTCGAGGTTTTTCTCGAACAACACTTCGGTCTGGGCAAACAAGCTTGCCGCAACGATACAAAGCAGTCCGGCAAAAACCATTTTTTTCATACCTTTCATGACTATCTCCTGTTTATTTCAACACCCGGGAAGAAGCAAAGATACACCCGGAGCTACAACAGCCGCTTTTCTCCCTCGAGCGCCCGGATTCCGGTTACATCCTGACTCACCTCGAGCGTCCCGAGGTATTCTCCCGATTCACCGCGTACGGCGTAATACCGGATGTGAATAAAGCGTTCCTTTACCGTAAGCCAGAACTCGGCTGTATCTTCATCGCCCGATTTGAACGATTCCAGAATCTTTTCAACGGTTGCCACGCTTTTGGGCGGATGACAATTCTGCACAAGCCGGCCGATAATCGCCGGACTCCGCGGGAAGATGCGGTGCGGCGGATCCGAATAGTACTTGACCCGGTCATCAGAGCCGATAAAGGAAATATCCACCGGCAGCACGGAGAAGATGGCTTCAAGTTGGGCCCTGGTGAGCACGCCGGTACCGCTTGTGAAGACCGGCTCACCCTCCGATCCCGCCGTACGACCCGGACCGGCAAATGCGTCCGGAGAGACGGCACGGAAGGCAACCGGGTAGAGGATATACCGCTCGCGCCAGGAAAGGGAGCCCGCATTCAGATAGAACTCGCCGAACACCCGGAGAAACGTTTTTTCATCCGGTATCGCATCGGGATCAAGCAGACGTTTCCGCATGGCGAGAATGTCGTCCTGAATTGCCCACATGAGTTTGACGCAGGCGTGCTCGCGGGACGACAGCTCGAAGAGCGGGAAGAGTTCATTCTGCAGACGGACATAGTGCGGCGAAAAGGGATCTGTTTCCGCGAGACGCGTGCGAAGTGAAGCAATCGGGCGCGTTTCACGGCTCCGGGCTGCCTGCTGAAGTATTATGAGAAATTCGCCCAGCGCGGCGTTCTCCGCCTCAAGAGTCTGGAGGAGATGCCCTTCCGGATAGTCCGGAAGCGGCGCGGATTCGACCGTGTGCGCCGTCGCGCGGATAAAGCGGGCAACCGGGATCTTCCAGCTGTCCATGTCTGTCTCTTCCGCGAGCGCGGCATGAATGGCCGCGTTAACCTCGAATGCGTTTGCGCTTGACAGAACCTCCGCGTACCGGTCGTATTCTTCCCGGGACGCGGTTCCTGTTTTCAGGATTCTCAGATACGCTCCCAATGTTTCAAGACGCTCATCATCGGTGTGCATCAGCTCCACGGTACCTCTCCTTACTGCTGATTCCGGGCACGCTCATACGCGGCATCAATATCCGCTCGCGACGCGAAAGCACGCACCGCCAGCGCGATAATGACGATACCCGGTATGTCTATGATGAGGCGTGAGAGGGCAAACGTCAACCCGACTGACTGAATTTCAAAAAGAAGCATGGGTATCTTGGTGGTGGACCAGGCGCCCATGAACACCAGGATGTTGTCAAACGACGCGCCCTTTTTCATGAGCACGGCGGCAACCGGGAACGCGCCATAAAGCGGACCCACGGCCATGGAGCCAAGGGCAAACGCGATGATCTTTCCGCGAAAACCCGATTTGCTGCCCATCAATGAAATGAGTGTTTCCCGGGGCACCCACACATCAAGGAGTCCCATGAGGAAAAATATTGGAGGAATAACCATGACCATGGTGGAAAGCTGGCCAAGAAGGGAACAATTCGCTTTTTCACGGGCATGGGGATACGCCAGAATGAAGGCGATAAATACGGCAGAGGCAAGAAATGCCGGCATATACCGCCGGATAAAACCTTTTTTCTGTTTCATAACCCCACCACCCAGGCGACAAAGA
>MWCL01000085.1 GCA_002070025.1 Spirochaetes bacterium ADurb.Bin215 | reverse complement strand
ACGAGATACACAAATCGTGCTAGTGCCTGAATCTGCAAATAGAGTTCATCAATATGGATCCCCTGGGAAGTATAGGCTTCAGGGTGATCGGTTATATCTGAAATACGACGGGACAAATCGGAATCGGCAAGTATGCCGGCAAGGTAGGGCCGTAAAAATCGTGTTGCAATGTTTGTATTATAGTGATCTGCAATTTTCAGAACAATTTCAGGAATCGCGGGATCGCGTATAATCATACGTAACAGTATAACCGCAGTATCCGGGATTGACAACACCGGCGTTGGCCCATACAGTTAGCTCCATGAAACGAAGATGTTCACTTTATTATGTACTTATTACTCTTGCAATCATCTTTTTATCCGGTTGTTCTCGTACATCAGGTTCCATAGCGCGAATCTGGACGAATCAGAGTGAATTCGTTTCATATGTGGAGCTTTTCAACAGCAGTCAGGACAGGTATAAAATTGTCGTTGAATACCGTCAAAATCCTGCCGAGGCTCTTATCGCTGCCAAACAGAATCCGGATATCATCATAGGTCCCTGGCTAAAAGGTGAGAAAGCTCGTGGTCAGGTAATTCCGGTCGAGTATCTTTTTAATGAATTGAGAATCAATTCCCGGCTCTTTTACAAGCCGCTTCTGGATCTCGGCGCGGTAAAACACCGTCAGTATTTATTACCGGTCAGCTTCAATCTTCCAGCCATGCTTTTTCCCCAGGAGTATTCCGCCGTCATGGAAAATGATTATTCCATTTCTCTTGGACACATTCAGCAGCTTTCAAAGGAATTTACCATTGAAAAAGACGGTCAGGTTACCCGAATGGGATTCTCTCCACGATGGAACCGTGAATTCCTTTTTTTGACAGCCCAGATGTTTGGCAGCCGGTTCGAAGAGGGACAAGCGTATCTCGCATGGAATGACCAGCAGCTTTCAACGGGTGTCGAGTATCTCAGAAATTGGTCCCGTACGATCAATTCCGGTACACAGGCCGAAGATGATTTTCAGTTCAAGTATCTCTATGATCCGCCCTACCGGCTCGTCACTTCCGGGAAAAGCCTTTTTTCGTATATTTCCAGCGATGAACTTCTGAAACTGTCTCATGACAAACTATTGAATGTCGACTTCCGCTGGTTGATGAATGAAGACGCCATTCCGGTTCGTGACGATATCGTCTACATGGGAATATGTCGTAAAGCAAAAAATCTTCCCGCAGCCGAGGCTTTCATGATCTGGTTTTTCAAGGAAGAAACCCAGCGAGATCTTCTTGAACGAAGCCGGGAAATGGGTCTGTTTGACCAGTCCTTTGGACTTTCCGGGGGCTTTTCTTCACTTCAGGCGGTAAATGAGCGTGCGTTTCCCCTGTTTTATCCCATCCTTTTTGGCCATTTGCCGCCTCCTGACAGTCTTTCTGTCCCCCGGATTTTGCCCAATGACTGGGACAAGGCAAAAACTGACGTAATCCTCCCCTTCCTGGAATCTGCCGTAACCGCTGAACCCCGGATGGACAATCTGAATAAGGAGCTTTCCTCCCGTCTTTCAACCTGGCGCAACAAGCACTGATTTCGTCCTGTTTATTTTCTCTTATTCCTCACCATCATTCTTCCGATAATCAAATCGGAGGGCGTAGCATGGTTTCCAATATCGGTCCGTTAAGGACCCTGTCATACAGCATGATTTCCACGGTTTCTTCGACCGGCAAACAGTATGTACCGGTCAAGCCAAATCAGTACGTCTATTCACAGTTCAAGCATGTTTCCGGTTTTCCCGCACAGGGCGGTCAGCAGGGAATTTCTGTTGACCGGTTGGTAATCCTCAATACGCTCATCGATCAGCTTGTGAGCATGAAGCAAAAAAACGCCGAATCAGCCCAAGCTGCTACGTCTGGTATGAGCGACGACCAGATAGACGCGCTTATAGACCAGTATCAGAGTCAAGTTCAGGCTGCGACGGTTGCCGCAGAAACAATGGATTACAAGCCGGTTTTGCCACAAACCGGTATGGTAATCAATCTGGTAGCATAAAATCCTCTTTTTTTGTAAACCATAGTTTACATATATTGCATATTTCCCTCAAATACGCTATGTTTCACTTGAATGAGAAGGAACAGTTCTCCGTACGGAACCTGTCCTTCCGTATTTTTTTCAAGGAGCAAGTATGACGATTAATGACATCAAGCACCCCAAAGTAAAAGCGTGGGTCGATGAAGTCGCCAAGATGTGCCAGCCCGACAGTGTATATGTCTGTGACGGATCACAGGAAGAATATACAACCCTCATGAACAAACTGATCGACTCCGGTATGGCCACACCCCTCAAAAAGCGTCCGAACAGCGTTCTTTTCCGTTCTCAGCCCTCAGACGTAGCCCGTGTGGAAAACCGCACCTACATCGCAAGCAAGACCAAGGAAGCGGCCGGACCGACCAACAACTGGATTGATCCCAACGAATTGAAAAAAACCATGACCGGCCTCTACACCGGTTGTATGAAGGGACGCACCATGTATGTTATCCCCTTCTCCATGGGTCCTGTTGGTTCGAACATCGCCAAAATCGGTATTGAAATCACCGACTCCGAGTACGTTGTCTGCAATATGGATATCATGACCCGCGTAGGCACCAAGGTTCTCGACGTTCTCGGTACTGACGGTGAATTCGTTCCCTGTCTTCACTCGGTAGGAAAGCCCCTCGCCGAAGGTGAAAGCGACAACGGTCAGTGGCCCTGTGCTGATATCGAAAACAAGTACATCTCCCACTTCCCCGAAGAACGCACCATCTGGTCCTATGGCTCTGGATACGGCGGAAACGCCCTTCTCGGAAAAAAGTGTTTTGCGCTCCGCATTGCATCCGTAATTGCGCATGAAGAAGGATGGCTTGCCGAGCACATGCTCATCCTCAAGCTCACCAATCCCGAAGGCAAGGTAAAGTATGTTACCGGCGCCTTCCCCTCCGCATGCGGAAAGACCAACCTTGCCATGCTCATTCCTACCATCCCCGGATGGAAGGTTGAGACCATCGGTGACGACATTGCCTGGATGAAGTTCGGAGCAGACGGACGGCTCTATGCCATCAACCCGGAAGCGGGATTCTTCGGTGTTGCGCCCGGTACCAATGAGGACTCGAACAAGCGCGCCATGGATTCCATCAAGGAAAACACCATCTTCACCAACTGTGCCCTTACCGAAGACGGAGACATCTGGTGGGAACAGATCGGTTATGACGCACCCGGCAAGCTCATTGACTGGAAAGGCAATGAGTGGATTCAGGACAAGGGCAACAAGGAACAGGCTCCTGCGGCCCATCCCAATGCCCGCTTTACCGCTCCTGCAAAGCAGTGCCCGGCTATCGCCTCCGAATGGGAAGATCCCAAGGGTGTGCCGATAGACGCCATCCTCTTCGGTGGACGCCGCCCGAGCACCATTCCGCTCGTGCACCAGGCTACCAACTGGAACCATGGTGTGTTCCTCGGTTCGATCGTCGGTTCTGAGATTACCGCTGCCGCGCTCGACCTCAAGGCAGGAACCATCCGCCGCGACCCCTTCGCCATGCTGCCCTTCTGTGGCTACAACATGGGCGAATACTTCCAGCACTGGATCAATGTCGGCGCAAAGAGCACCGAAGACAAGCTTCCCAAGATCTTCTTCGTCAACTGGTTCCGCAAGAATGCCGAAGGCAAGTTCATGTGGCCCGGTTACGGCGACAACAGCCGTGTTCTCGCATGGATATTTGACCGCTGCGATGGCAAGGATAACGCCGTGAAGACCCAGATCGGCTGGATGCCCAAAGACGGCGCCATCGATGTTTCCGGACTCAATGTATCCCACGACGCAATGCAGGAAATCCTTTCTGTAGACGTTGAGGGCTGGAAGAAGGAAATCGCGGATGTCCGCGCCAACCACTATCCCAAGTTCGGCGACAAGCTCCCCAAAGAGCTCATGGCCGAAATGGAAGCTCTGGAAAATCGGCTAAATGCCTAAAGGCATTTAGCTCGGAGAATGACCTTTGGTCATTCTCCACGGCTCTGAACGGTTAAGTGGCGAAAGCCATGTGTCAAAGCCCGGCAGTACATGCCGGGTTTTTTTTTATTCCGCGAACCGCAAGGTCAGTACGAGCGGGAGATGGTCGGAGTATCCTTTGCCGGAATACACCTCATACCGGGCAGGTGTACCCTGTTCGTTCAGCAAGGGCTCACGGGCAACAAGAACTATCCGTTCTACATCGGGAAATACACCATCAAGAAGGTGGCCGGGAAAAAAGAAGTGATCTATTGCCTCCCAATCATCGTCGTACCAGTACGTTCCGTTTACCGGCAGGGTACGTAAAGGTTCCGGGAGTTTCCATGAATTCCGGTATTGGTCCAGGATCGAGAATTCCTGCGGCATCTGGTTATAGTCGCCGCAAGCAAAACACAATGCCAAGGGATTCTCGTCCAGCAGGAGACGCATGCGTTCAGCAAGCAGTCGTTCTTGTTTTCTGCGGGCAGATCTGCCTTCATCGGGTCCCGATTTCGATTTCCAGTGCACGGCAAAAATGGTTATCGGTAGACCCTGCACATCGAGAGTAACTTCAAGCAGGGGTCGTACCGCAGTATCGCCGCAATCGGTGGTATGGGCAGTTACGGCGAGCACCGGATACCGCGAGAGAACCGCGCTTGAGAAAGCACTTCCGGCAGCTGGCGGGACAAAGGCCGCGTACCGGTGTCCGTTCCGCTGGGGCAGACGGTTGCAGATATCATGTACAATGTATTCATTCTCTATTTCCTGAAGAACGATAATGTCCGGAGCAGCGTCGGGGCCCATACCGGCAGTACTTCCGCAAAGCAGCAATCCTTCACAAAGACGATCGAGTCGTGTCTCGTATTTTTCTTCCGACCATCGGTTCTCCCTGACAGAATACTCGCTGAATTCGCAGCCATTATCCACACCATCGAACAACAGCTGGGCATTCCAGGTTGCAATGGTCAGCCGATTGCGGTCGGTACTAGGCACAGAAAACTCGCAGCTGCAGGAAAAGGTGAGTAAACACCATACACAAAAAAAAGAGCTCCGGATCATGCGCATGCGCAACCTCCCGGAACTCATATAGGTGATAAACAGTGGTAATGGCTAGTTTTTTTGGTATACGCGTACGTAATCTACTATCATTTCCGCTTTTTCCATCTTCTCGTCAATTCCCTGCTGGCCTCCCCAGGTTCCGCCGATCGCGAGGTTGAGAATCAAATAAAAGGGGATGTCGAAGGGCCATTCGGCGTTGCTGATGTGCGGATTATCGAACCGGTAAAAGGGTTCGCCGTTTATATACCACTGTATGTAATCCGGATCCCACTCCATGGCGTAGGTCTGGAATTTCCTGGTGGCTCCCCGAACCGTGTCGTGCGCGGTCTTGTGCGTACCTATCTTGTGGTTATATGCATTGGTATGAACCGAGGTGTGTATAATGTCCGGTTCGAAGCCGACATGTTCCATAATGTCGATTTCTCCGGATCGGGGCCAGTTTCCATACTTCATGAATGTGGGCAGCATCCAGATGGCAGGCCAGGTACCCCGACCGCGAGGCACTTTAGCGCGGATTTCAAAAAATCCATAGGTCCAGTCACCCTTGTGCTGGGTTTTTAGCCGCGCGCTCGTCCATAATCCGTTTTCGCTTTGGGCAGTGAGTATCAATTTCCCGTCCTTGACTATGGAGTTTTCCCGCTTGTCGGTATAAAACTGGAGTTCGCCGTTTCCCCAGCCGTTACCGCCGGTGGAGTATGCCCATTTATCCGGATCAGGCGCGCCATCCCGGTCGAATTCGTCGCTCCAGACAAGGGTCATTCCCTCCGGAACGGCGGAAACAGGTTCCCTGTCACAGGATGAGAATAAACCAGCTGTGATAATTACACACAATAGAATTCGGTTCTTCACAAGGGGCCTCCTAGACATTGAATTTGAAAAACATGACATCGCCGTCTTTCACAATGTATTCCTTGCCTTCTATACGATACTTTCCGGCTTCGCGAATCTTCTGTTCGGTACCGTAGGTCACGAAATCGTCGAAACTGTACACTTCCGCCTTTATAAAGCCTTTTTCAAAGTCGGTATGGATGGTTCCCGCGGCTTTCGGCGCGGTATCCCCTGCCCGGATTGTCCAGGCACGGCATTCGTCCTCTCCCGCGGTAAAAAAGGTCCGTAGACCCAGAAGATGATACGCCGCACGGGCAAGACTCGTCAGTCCTGACTCTTCAAGCCCGATCTCCGAAAGAAAATCGAGCCGTTCCTCTTCGGTCTCAAGGTCGGCAAGCTCGGCTTCAAACTTTCCGCAAATAACCACCACATCGGCACCCTCGGCTTCAGCCCGGCGCTTCACCGTTTCGATATGTGCATTACCGTTCTTGATGCCGTCTTCGTCAACATTGCAGACATAGAGGAGTGGCTTCATGGTGATAAGGTGGGAATCGTAGAGCGCATCCTTTTCCTCGTCGGTAAGATCGGCATGGCGGGCGGCTTTCCCGTCCTCAAGAAGAGGACGAACCTTGGCGATTGCCCCAAGGATAATCGCAGCTTCCTTGGCTGCTTCCTTGCCCTGCACCTTCGCCGCCCGGTTCGCCCGGTCCGTGCGTTTGTCCAGCGTTTCAAGGTCCGCGAGCGCCAGCTCTATATTTATAACTTCAATGTCGCTTTCAGGATCGACCTTGTTGTTCACATGAACAATGTCGGCATTCTCAAAACAGCGCACCACATGGGCGATTACTCCAACTTCCCGGATATGTCCCAGAAATTGGTTGCCGAGCCCCTCACCTTTTGACGCCCCGGCGACAAGCCCGGCGATGTCCACGAATTCCACGGCAGCGGGAATCGTCTTTTTGGGATTGAACGACGCGCTCAGGAAGGCCAGGCGTTTATCCGGAACGTTCACGATCCCCACATTCGGTTGAATGGTGCAAAAGGGATAGTTCGCCGCCTCGGCTGGAGCGCTCGTAAGCGCGGAAAAAATGGTCGATTTTCCCACATTGGGAAGACCGACAATACCGCAATTTATAGCCATTGGTTCCTCTCTACAATAAATACAATATGCCCCATTTTACCGGTTGAATCGTTGAAGGGCAAGTTGTATAATCCAACAAATACGTTTTCCGCATGACCGGAGGATTTTTATGGCATTCAATCTTGCGATGTACCCCGTTTCCTACGTGGCCCAGTACAACCCCGAAACCGATTCATGGAATGAATCATGGATTCAGGCCGATTCTGTACACTACGACGAACTTGTCGCAATGGACGAGAGCGAACGGAACGCCATTTACGCGAAGCGTAACCGCTTCGATCTTCCACTGGTCAACTATACTACCCAATACGCTCTTGGCTGTTTCGAGGGCATGAAAGCCTACCCGCAGAAGGATGGGTCCCTTTCAATTTTTCGTCCGGAGAAAAATGCCGAACGGTTCTATAATTCCATGAAAGGACTTAAAGCTCCGGCATTCCCTCCGGAACTGTACCTCAAGGCTTCAAAAGAGTTTATCCGGAGAAACCGGGAACTCGGATACATGCCTGCGTACGACGCTGAATGGGAAAAGGATAACTTTTCCTCGGCGAGCGCGGTGTATATGCGCCCCTTCATGTACTCGGAAGGCGCGATCGGCATCGGCGTATCCCGCGAACCGTATGTGATAATCTGCGCAACCACGGTTTCAAGCTACTTCAAGAGCACCAATTCAAAAGCAGTGGTAACCGATCGCATCCGGGCCACTCCAAACGGTACCGGCTGGATAAAATGCGCATCAAATTATGTCGTGTCCACACTCGCAAAAAAAGAAGCGGAAGACGCAGGTTACATGGAAGTCATCTTCCTCGACGCAACAAAACGCAAGTATGTTGAAGAAGGTTCGTCCTGCAACATATTCTTCTACCTCAAGAACGGGGAGCTCGTTACCCCGGAACTGGGTGACACCATCCTTCCCGGCATTACCCGTTCTTCCATCATCGAATTTGCCCGTGCCGAAGGCATCAAGGTCACCGAACGGAAAATTTCCATCCTGGAAGTGGCGTCCAAGTGCCGCGAGTGCTTCGTGACCGGAACCGCCGCCGGTATCAGCTCCATCGAAAGCATCACCTGGAAAGGCAAGGAACATGTTTTCAATAATCGTGTCCCGGGCGAACTCGGCAAACGCCTGCAGGCTCGCCTCAAAGGCACCCAGTACGGTACCGTGGAAGACGTGAATGGATGGAATGTCCTGGTCTGATTCATCTGACAAAAATGACGCGCTTCACCTTATAGTTTCCGGCCGAGTTCAGGGCGTGGGTTTCCGCGCCTGGGCCGCCCGCGAAGCGGACCGTCTCGGCATAAAAGGTCTGGTCCGCAACCTTCCCGACGGCAGCGTAGAGATTGTCGCGGAAGGCGCTCCGGAGCTCCTGGAACGCTTCTGCGAACGCCTGGAAGCAGGAAACGGCTACTCACGAACCGACCAATTACAAAAAAAACGGGTATCCCCGCAAGGGTTTACCCGCTTTTCAATTACCTATTGAGTCCCATTCAGTGCTTTCTATACTGAGGCACAAATCGGGAAGAGACGCGACATGGCCATGCTCACAGCCGTTCGAAGAAATGGCCATGGGAGGCGAAAGTGTTTCGAATTGCTGTAAACAAATACATACCACAAGCTATATACCTCTAACCGCTTGAATTTGATTATATCCTGCGTTATTCTTAAGTAAGGAATGTAAGGAGGTTCGTATGGAACTCGCAAAGGTTACCTCAAAAGGTCAAATCACCATACCGCAGGAAATACGTAAAAAACTTAAGTTAAAGGAAGGCGACAAGGTATTCTTTGTTGAGGACAATGGTTCGATCCAGTTTCTCAATGCCTCCCAGGTTGCTATTCGTGCAGTACAGAATGGAATGTCCGGAGAAGCGGAAAAAGGCGGCTTTTCTACAGAAGATGATGTAGTTCAGTACATCAAACAAATCAGAAAAACCGCTATTCTCTAATGCGTGTTTTTGTTGATACCAATATAATCATTTCTTCACTACTTTTCCCGAAAGGAAAAACTGCGGCGGTGTTCAATCACATTATTGAACATCATGAACTTATTTTGGCAAGTTTTTGTATTGCTGAAGCAAATATAGTTTTTTCACGTAAATTCCCGGACAAGTGCCATCTTCTCGAACAATTTTTCCTGGATCTTGATTTTGAACTCTTTCAAACTCCGGAATCTGTTTCGTTTGAAGAATATCCTCAAATCCGGGATCCACACGATTATCCTGTTCTTGTCTCCGCAATTCTGTCAGATTCTGATGTACTACTGACGGGCGACAAGGATTTTGAGGGTGTAGAAATAGCAAAGCCTCTCATTTTCAGCCCGTCGCAGTATTTTGAGCTCATCACCAAAAAAGAACCGGGTCAGTAGCACTCGCCACTTGCCCGGTTCCTCTGGTTCAGGGATAAAATATTTTCAACATTTTTGGTAGCACTCAGTACATATCCGGATCCGAAGACGCCCGGGAAATATTCTGTTCTTCCAGAGTACTTTCCAGATACTCCTGTATCAGCATCT
>MWCL01000084.1 GCA_002070025.1 Spirochaetes bacterium ADurb.Bin215 | reverse complement strand
ACCACCCAGCTCCAGGTTGTTGCCGCGATCGGAGGCGTCATAAAAGGAACCGCAGCCGAGCATATCGACGAAATCCTCGCACAGGCGGACCTTTCGTCCGTGGCGCATCTTGAAAAAGCTGCCCGTGAAATGAAGGACCTTCTTGTCGACGCGGTACGCTATGTTCATGAAAAGGGTGACCCCCAGTATCAGGACTACCACTCCCGTCGCCTCGTGGAAATGTCCACCAACGGCATCATCTGTGCGCTCATGATCAACGACGCTGTCCATTCCGAGCGGAAGCGGGACGTTGCCAAATACTTCATCGAAAAAGCACTTCCCGAATGCCGCATGAAGCACGAACTCATCACCAGCGGAAACGCGCTCATACTCGAAAAAAAGGATCAGCTTCTCCAGGGGAAAAACTGATCCGTCTATGAGCCGTAAAAAAAATCCGGGGGAAATCCCCGGATTTTTTTTATGCAACGAAATCCTGTGGCCGCTCTTTTACTTTTTATCCCGTGACATCGCTACGACCGTTTCAACATGTCCCGTCCAGGGAAACATATCCACCGGAGTAACGCTCCCGATGGTGTAACAGTCTTGGATAAAGGCGCGCAGGTCGCGTGCGAGGGTGGCCGGGTTACAGGACACATAGATGATATGCGCAGGAAGCAGTGTTTTGACTTTCTCAATCAGCTCGGGCGCGCAACCCTGACGCGGAGGATCCAGGACCACGATGGACGGACGGGCAATATTGAGCCTTGCGTAGTCGAACCGTTCAGCAGGCTGAACAAAAAACCGTGCATTGGTGATGTCGTTCATCTTCGCATTGTCCCGGGCGTTTTCTATAGCCTTTTTATAGATCTCTATGCCGACAACTTCCCGAACCCGGTCCGCCAGAAAGAGGCCGATGCTTCCGGTCCCGCAGTACAGATCCAGCAGAGTATGGTCTTTTGCATCGTCCGGCAGCACTTCTTTGATACGCCGGTAGAGTGCGTCGGCCTGAGCGGTGTTGACCTGAAAAAAGGAATCAATGGAGACACGAAATGTGCGATCGCCAATTCTCTCCGTTATCTGTGTCTGGTTCACCTCAAACGGAAGCTTTTGCTCGCGGAGCGCGTGTTCAATGTATTCATCAAGACCTTCATACCGACACCGTATCCCGGCCGCATTCTTTATTGCATACGCCAGCTGCCGGGTCTGTGTACCCGCGCGCACGACCAAACTGTCGGGTTCCCTATGCTCATCAACAAGGACTTGAGGAAACACGTCGAAAAACCGCTCCACAGCCTTCCGCGCCCGGTCGATAGCGGGATGTGCTATCGCACACGTTTCATGCAAAACGACCTCATGACTACGCGATGCATACAGCCCGAAGCGCACCGAGTTTTTAGGCGCTTTCACGTCTCTGTGGTATTGCATGTGATTGCGGTACTGTACCGGATTTCCGGCGACAAGCATGGGCGCCATCCGCTCAAGGACCGTATCAGCGGGAATTTTCCCGATACGCGTCAAACAGTCGCGCACATGACGCGTTTTTTCTTCGGCAAGAGCCGGGTAGCTCAATTCCTGTACGGTACATCCACCGCATTTCCCGAAGACCGGACAAAATGACGACACACGCTCCGCTCCGGGGTGTGTTATATCTACAACCCGAACCTGTGGAATTTTACTCCTGTCGTCGTCCAGCGTCGCAATCGCTGACTCACCGGGCATAAGACCCTGGCAAAAGACCACTCTTCCGATATCCACCGGTTCCGGTCCCGTTATGCGACCCATCGTCCGCCCGTCTTCCGACAGCGCGAATCCTTCAATATGCAGTGTTTTATTACTCGACATGCGCGATCCTTACCAAGAAAGGCAATTCTACCGTCATTGGTAGAGAAGTGCAACGTTCCCGATGCCCGGAATCATGACTTGACAACGACCCGTTTCAACAGTAAAGTTAACTAACTGGTTAATAAAGGACAGTCCATGACACGGGAAATGACCGAAAACACCAAACAACGCATACTTGAAGCCGCAGCCCATGAGTTCGCGTCAAAAGGCTTTGACGGCGCCCGTGTCGACGAAATAGCCCGGTCCGCCGGGGTAAACAAGGCGCTTATCTATTACTACTATAAAAATAAGGAAGAACTGTTGACCATACTCTTCCTTGAAACACGCGACGCGGTCGTTGCGCTCATGAAATCCGGCATCATGCAAAATATTGATTACACCAAACCCGACGAAATAACGCGCATGATCAGCGCCTTTCTCGATGTCCTCGAAGAACGGCAGGACGTGATCCGGGTCATGCTCATGGAAACCGCCAAGCGGGCGCCCATCAACAAACTGGTATTCGACATTCTGGCAGACATAATCGCCCTCATGTTCTCGATAGCGGAAGACCAGCATGTTCCTGTCGATTCAAATAAAAGCCGCGCCATGATTACCGAGTTTTTTACCGGTATCATGCCGGTTCTTGACTATGTCGCGTATCACGAAATATGGATGGAGCGGTTTTCCGTACCCGAAGAAACACTACGAGCACAATTTCTCGAGTCATTTTTGTCGACCCATTTCGCGTTCATGTTTACCAACAAAGGAGAATCATAAACAAAAGGCAACAAGCGCCTGGACAGTGGTTTTTGGCGCCTATATTTGACTAACCGGATAGTTACCTCAACTAGAACTAACTAACCGTTTATATAAAACTTGCTGTCAACACTGAAAAAATTTTCAACAATTTTGATAGCAGTACACAAGGAGTACATATGAAGCTGACACAGTGTTTTGAAGAAGCCGGCGCATGGGTTGTAAGAAAACGAAAACCCGTCCTCGTCTTCTCGGCCCTCCTCCTTCTCCTTTCCGCGGCGCTCATCACCCGCCTCGGAGTGGAGACGGACATTGCCGCGCTGCTTCCGGCACACAACCCGGTCGCCCAGCGGTTTACCCAAATCACGGACGATTTTGAAACAACGTCCGTGCTCATCGCCGTTATTGGTGGTCCTGACCGTGAACACCTGGTTGCCGCAGCACGAGCCTGGGAACAAGCGCTCCGTACCGACGAGGAAACCGGACCGCTCATCCGGTCCATTCAATCGGAAACCGATACCGAGTTTCTTGAGTCCTGGGGTCTTTTACTGCAGGAGGACGAAGACCTTACGGACAATGAACGCCTATTCCGGTCCACGCGCCTTTTACCGCTCATCAGGAACACCAATGATCTCCTCGAGGAAAAACTCGCCGAGGGTATGGACGAGGACATTGAATCGTCCGGAGGAGACCGGGAAACGGTTCATGTCATGACACGTTTTACCCTTTTTTCGCGATATCTTGCCCGCGCGCTCCAGGAAAATCCGGAGAATCATATTGACGATCTTGTCGACTCCTGGCGCTTCGGAGAAACCTTTATGGTGGACGCCGAAGAAAAGACCCTCCTTCTCCTCGTCCGTCCCAACTTCACGCTGGGCGACCGCGACAAACTCTATCGTCTTTCCGAAGGAGCCCGGCGTATCGCCCGGGAGACAACGGCAAATCTCGAAGGATCGGGTTATTCCGGAATTACCTTTGCATTTACCGGAGATGTGGAGAATGAGGCCGACGAGGAACGAGCGATCAGCTCCGATATCTTTTATCCGTCCATTCTGGCCTTTATCCTCATTGCAGGTCTTTTCCTGGTGTCCATGCGAAGAAAACGGTCCATTGTATTCGCGCTTCTCGCCCTTGCTGCCGGCATACTCGTCGATCTGGCCTTTGCCGCTGTTACGGTTCAGAAGCTCAACATGATAACGAGCTCCTTCGGGGCGCTCCTCGTCGGTCTCGGCATCGATTTCGGCATTCACCTTGTATCCCGCTTTGATGAAGAGCACAGTTCCGGGAAAAACCCGGAGCAGGCGATACGGTCGGTATTCGGGCATGTCGCGTCGCCCATACTGATCGGAGGGCTTACAACGTCCATAGCGTTCTTTTCGCTCATGCTTTCCAGAACAAGCGCGTTTCGCCAATTCGGCCTTGTGTCCGGCATGGGAATACTCACAACGCTCTGTTCGTCGTTCATCCTCCTCCCGGCGCTTCTTTCCACCTTCCCCGGCAAGCAGGCAGACTCTCCAAAACTTCCGCTCCTGTCCTATTCCGGACTGAACCGTCTTGTCGCAAAAACCCAACGGATTCCCGCACTCACGGTCGGGATTTTTCTCGCCGTCGCAGTCTTCGCCGCATTCTTTGTATCCGGAAACTCTTTCGAATACGACATGCGTCAAATTGGTCCACAGAATACCGCAGCAAAAAAGGCCGAGGAACTTGTGGGGGCTCGTTTCGGTGTTTCAACCTGGCAGCACATGGCAAGCGCGAAAACCCTTGAGGAAGTCAGAACGCTTGCGGACACGATCGCTGATGCGCCCCTGGTAAAGCGCGTTGAATCGATTGCGGACTATGTCCCCCCAGCGGAAGAACAGACGCTTCGTCTCGCCGTAATCGAACGCATAAAAAGCCAAACCGGACGCAGCATGCTTCCGGGAGGCACCTCAAGCACGTTGCACTCGTACTGGAACGAAGAACGCGCAACCGAACTTTCTGATGAATTCCAGCGTCTTGAGTGGAACATGATTGAATTGGGAGATCTTTGCGCGGCCCTGCTCGGAGAAGACTCCCTGCCGGTCAGAAAACGCAACGCCATGATCCGGGAAACCTTCGGAAACGAAACAGGCCGCGAAGGAGAGGAAGTTTTTCTCCGGGTACGCCAGCATCTCGATGCGATTATCCACAACAAGGATTACGGAAAACTGGAAACGCTGGATGCAGCCTTTTCCATACAACTCGATGAGGCAATAACACGAATGTCTGGAATTGAACGGCCGATTACCCTGCACGATGTTCCGGCGGACATCCGGAACGATTTTGTAACTCCTGATGAAACACACTTTCTCGCGGTCATATTCGCGGATCCCGCGCTCGCATCCGGAGACTCGTTTGTCAGGTTCGCGGACGGACTGCGTGAAACGACGGACAAGGCAACCGGAACACTGGTTCTCGGAGTCGAGCTTTCCCGCGAAATTCTGGCAGAAGCCTGCAGGGTCGCGCTGATCGTCCTGATCATCGTTATTCTCTTTGTTGCCCTCTCGCTCAGATCCATTTTCATGACACTCGTCTGCATGATTCCGCTGCTCTCCGGCATGGTTTGGATGTTCGCAGTGTATCCCCTGTTCGGGAAATTCAACATCGTCAATGTTCTATCACTTCCCCTGATTATCGGAACAGGAATTGATTATTGCGTCCATATCGGAACCTCATTCAACCCCGCAGAACCCGAAAGCGATTCTTTCAGAAAGACCCTTAAAGCGGTAACCATGAGTGCACTTACCACCGCGATGGGATTCGGATCGTTGGCGCTCGCAGGCCAATTCCAGGGAATCGCTGATCTTGGAACGACACTCTTTATCGGTATCGGGTGCAGCTATTTGGCTGCGGTCTTCATGATCCCGGCAATGGTACTGCTCGGGAAAAAATTTGTTCGCAAGGAGTCCTTATGAAAATCACCAGAAAACTGTTCGTTGTCTTTGGCGCCCTGCTGCTCGCGGTTTTCGCAGAAGCACAGGAAAAAACCGCTCTGGAAATAATCCGCACACTCGATCAACATGCCCGGAGCGACTCGTCGGAACTGTCTTTTACAATGGAAATATTCGTATCGGAAGGAAGTGCTCCCCGCGTATTCACCATTGCCTCCTTTGAAAACCGTGATGGACACTCACTGATCGAATTTACGGAACCCCGAACTGTTCAAGGCATGCGGATCCTCACCAGAGAAAATTCCAGCTGGGTATTTTTCCCGTCCACCGGACGAGTACGAAAAATTGCTTCTGGTTCCCGG
The DNA here is from genome assembly GCA_002070025.1 of Spirochaetes bacterium ADurb.Bin215. GTDB lineage: Bacteria > Spirochaetota > Spirochaetia > Treponematales > Treponemataceae > Teretinema. The sequence continues at coordinate 3,793 of MWCL01000084.1, read as the reverse complement.
AGCGGATCCGTACAGGGCGTCGGCGGCGATTTCTCCTACGGCGATCTTGCAAATGATCCATGGGAGACATCATATGCATGGTCAAAGCTGCGCGAAGATGATGTTTCCTGGGTTCTGGAGGGAGTTAAAAATGATCCTGATGCCGCATATGACCGTGTTCAACTTATGGTAAACAAAACGCTCGAGCGAACAGTCCTTGCGCGGTTCGCACTTGAATCCAAAGGCGGATACTATAAAGAACTTGAACTGAAAAATTATCGTGATTTCTCGGGAAGACTCCGCGCGGAGCAAATGATAATGACGAACCTGCAAAAAGGCTCATATACAACAGTCACCCTCAACACGGCAAGCTTTGACCGGAACCTTTCCGATTCCCTGTTTGATCCTTCCCGATTCGGAAGATAAGGAGCTTTCATGAACAGAATATCGAGATCACTCCAATTCGTGTTGACCGGATTAACCGGAGCCTTATTGACCATGCTACCCGTTTCTGCAGAAGGATTATCCCTGTACGGTTCGGTTACCACCGAAGCAATCGCCGGCCTCGGCGAGGCGAACCGGGGACAGGGAGGGTTTGAATCGGATATCCGTATCATCGCGGAAACAACGTGCAATTCGGCGATTACCTTCCGCGCTGAAGCCGGCGCCCTTCTTTCCTACGGGCTTTCTTCAGAGGCGGCCATCGTATTTGATTCGGCGGCCGTTCAGCCTCCTTCGCAGCTTCCACCGGGCGACGATTTACACCGGGAGGTATATGTCGACCAGGCCTGGGCCGAAACAACGCTTGAGCTGTTTACCGTAAAGGCCGGGATACTCCCGGTATCGTGGGGCAGCGCGTACATCCACAACCCGGTGGCCCGAACAGCGCCGCCGGCTCTCCCGGGAGAAGATCTTGACCGGGCAATCGGCCGGCCCGGCATCATCCTGTTTGTTCCGCTCCCTGCCGGGTTTTCTACGGAAGGGTATGCCCTCGCGGCTCCACGCCTCGACGATGCCGTTCCGCACATTGCCGAGCTTGATTTTTCAACGATCCCGTTCGGGACCAAGCTGCAGTTTCAAAGCCCGTTTGCCGATCTGGCCATCTACGCCATTCGGGAAGTGATGCAGGAAGGAATGTCTGAAGTCTGGATCGGAGCCGATGGAACCACGGTATTCGCGGACATAACCGTATATGCCGAGTTCGCAACAACCCTGTCGTATTCTACGGAACTGTCCGCAGGATTTTCCTGTATCATTCCGGGAATTGACCTTGGCCTCCGCGGTGAATACATTCACCTTTCATCCGGTGCGGAGCACGGCTCCTGCAGCGGTATTTCATTTATTGACGGCAGCGAACGCATGCTTGGACAGCAGTATGTATTTCTCCAGCTAGAAAAAGAAGATCCCCGGGCTGCCGCCTGGAAGCTTTCTGCGGGCACACTTGTAAACCTGCTTGACCGGTCGGCTGCCATTCTGGGAGAAGCTGAATGGCGTCCGTTAACCGATTTTTGCCTCGGAGGATTTACCCGTATCTTCACGGCGGATGAATCATCGTCCCGGGAATTCGGCGGATCCCTGCCGATCGCCCCGGGAATGGCGCTACGACCCTACCGATCCGTGGCAGGCATACGCGCCACGTGGTACTTCTAATGAAAAGACCCCGGAAAACCCGGGGTCTTTTCTCAGTCCTGCTCGACCGTAAAAAACTTCAGCATTTCGCTGAGGTTTTCCGCCTGCGAGGATAATTGTTCGGCGGTAGAGGCAAGTTCTTCGGATGCTCCGGCGTTCTGCTGAATTACGGAGTCCAGCTGAACAATTGCGGAGGAGCTTTGTTCAACCCCGCTTCGCTGTTCATTGCTCGACGCGCTTATTTCCTGAACAAGGTCGGCTGTTTTCTTTATATCGGGCACCAGCGTCGCAAGCATGGAACCGACCGTGGTGGCCGCGCTCACGGTAGAATTCGAAAGCTCTCCTATCTCGCCCGCCGAAGACTGGCTCCTCTCGGCAAGTTTTCGTACCTCCGCGGCAACAACGGCAAATCCCTTGCCGTGTTCGCCGGCCCGGGCGGCTTCTATTGCCGCGTTCAGGGCGAGCAGGTTTGTCTGGCGTGCAATCTCCTCAATAATCGAAATCTTCGAAGCAATTTCCTGCATCATGCTTACCGCTTCCCTGACGGCAACACCACTTTCTTCAGCATCACGGGCAGCTTTCACGGCGATCTTGTCGGTTTGCGAAGCGTTGTCCGCACTTTGCTGAATATTGCTGGTCATCTGTTCCATTGAAGAGGATACTTCTTCGGCAAGTGACGCCTGTTCACTGGCGCCCTGGGACAATTCCTGCGCCGTTGAACTGAGTTCCTCGCTGCCTGTTTTCACATAGCCGGCAACGGCGCGGACATTGCGGATAACCTCTGAAACCTTGCGCCGCATATCATCCAGCGCCTGCGCCAGAACACCAAACTCGTCCCGTTGCAGGGCAAGCCGCTCATCAATGGCAACCGTCATGTCCCCTCCGCCCAGTTTCGCAGCAAAATCCTTGATGCGCTCAACCGCCCGGGTAATGAAGCTCGCAAGAAGAAGGGCAAACACGATGGATATCGCCACGATTACCCCGAGAACGACGACAAGGGTAGCGAGGATACCCCGGTAGGCTGCGTTGCTTGCGTTATAGTCTTTCAGGGTTTCCTCGCCCATTATTGCGGTCAGACCATCCATCGCGCCACGCATTTGTTCAAAAACATCAATATATTCACCATAGTATACGCCGGCGGTCTTTACCGGATCCATGTCTCTCAATGCATTACGGAGAAGGCCGTTCAGGGCGGTCCAGCGCTTGTAATTGGTATGAAACTGTTCGAATTCCGGAACCAGGGGGCGTCCCGCGTCATCAGCACAAAACTTTGCGCCACCGCCAGGCTCGACTGATACGCATCCCGGTCAGCTTCGAGGAGAAGGGAAATCCCGAGTAGTCCTTCGCTGTAGATAGTATCCGTCGCCTTGTTTATGGTCTGTAATGACAAAAAGACGAAAACAAACCCGGCAATAAAAACGACTATAATGCACAAGAACACCAGAGTTAACTTGGCTCTTAGCGCCATGTTCGAAAAGAAGCTCATGACTCCCTCCTTGATTGCATGCTATTAAGTGTATGTACCCGGAAATGAATTGCAAATTTTCCGGTAATGCGGGAAACTGGAGCTACGTTAACCCATGGAGGCGTTCATGCCGGAAACATTCAAGAGTATTGCCGTTCTCATAGATGCCGAAAACATATCCCATGCGTATCTGGAAGATATTTCCGAAAATACCGCTCTCTACGGCGTTGTTTCCGTACGAAGGATATATGGCGACTGGACCTCGGAGAAAATGAAAGGATGGAAAAGCCATCTGCTTGAATACGCCATCCAGCCAATACAACAGTTCAGCAACACGGCAGGCAAGAATTCTACCGACAGCGCGCTTATCATCGATGCCATGGATCTGTTGTATCTGCAACATGTTGACTGTTTTTGCATTGTCTCGAGCGACAGTGATTTTACCCGTCTCGCAAGCAGGATACGGGAACAGGGAAAATACGTGATCGGTATCGGGGAAAAAAAGACACCGTCTTCCTTTGTAAACGCATGCAATGAATTCATTCATATTGAACCGGAGAATAAAACCCGCCGCGGTCAGGAACGGCCTTCATCGGAAAAACTCAACAAGACGGAAATTCTTCTGGAGCGTGCAGTTGATCAGCTCTCGGACACCTCCGGTTGGGTAATGCTTTCACAACTGATGCAGTACATCCGCCAGGTAAAACCGGACTTTGACCT
>MWCL01000083.1 GCA_002070025.1 Spirochaetes bacterium ADurb.Bin215 | reverse complement strand
AACGAAATAGAAGGCTTCCTTTTTGACGGCGCCTGGCTTTGGGAAGAGTACCTGAATACGATACTTGAACCGCTTGGATTCAAGCACCCTAGAAATAGAGATAAGACTGGAGCCTTAAGCTATTTCTCAAATGGAACTGGTACTATTTACCCAGATTTCTGGAAAACGGGCATTGTTGCCGATGCAAAATACAAAAGGCTGCACAGGGGAATTGGATCTGATGATTTAAGTCAGATCATCTCTTACATGCATGTTCTAGATAAAAGTAAAGATGGTTACTTCCTGTACCCAAAAGAAGCCGACACTATAGAAAGAAGCAATCAACCAGAATGTATCGGCACCCTCAATGGCTTTGGGGGAAATGTATTTACCTTGGGATTAAAGATCCCTGAGTCCACAGAAAATTTTCAAACTTTTTCTGCAGGAATGATGGAACAGGAAGAATCCTTCAAAGAGATATTAAAAGGGGAAGCAGAATAAATGATACCTTCCGTACTTGCACGGCAATTAGAACAGGGCATTCGCGACTTTATCGGGGCTACATTTCCCTTGGCGAGCCCGTATTTTGACGGCATGGTTGACGATTTCCTCGCGAAACCGGGAAACGTTTTCAAGGGTCCCTTCTTTCAGATAGGACTACCCTTCAAGCACGGAACGAATACGACAATCCCCTTTGACAGCATCCACATAGACGGCTTCATCCCCTGGGCGCATCAGGACATCGCATGGCAGCGACTTGGCGGCGACATGCCCCAAAGCACCCTCGTGGCCACGGGGACGGGATCCGGTAAAACAGAATGCTTCCTGTATCCGATACTCGATTACTGCAGCCGGCACCGGGGAAGCGGAATCAAGGCAATCATTTTATACCCCATGAACGCCCTGGCCGATGACCAGGCTCGCCGACTTGCTGCCCTTATTGCCCGGCAACCGGCGCTCTCTGGTCTCCGGGCCGGCGTATACACGGGTTCGGCAAGTGAAACCCGCATAAAAACAATGGGCGAAGATGAACTGATAACCGATCGCGATACCTTGCGCGAATATCCCCCGGATATATTGCTGACCAACTACAAGATGCTTGACCTCTTGTTGCTCAGGGCAAAAGATCGCGGCCTGTGGCACACAAAAGCCTTGAAATTTCTGGTTGTAGACGAACTCCATAGCTTTGATGGTGCCCAGGGAACAGACCTAGCCTGTTTGGTTCGACGATTGCGAGAGCGACTTGACCGCTCGGACAGAGAGAGCCTTGCCTGTATTGGTACCTCGGCAACCTTGGGAACCGGAGATGAAGCCCGAACCGCCTTGCTTGACTTTGCGACCAAGGTTTTTCATGCCACATTCGACCGCAGTGCACTCATAGAAGAACAGCGGGAAAGCGAACAGGACTTTTTATCCGATGCATGGATATCCCGTGTCGGACTTCCAGGACCCGAAAGCACCGATACCATGCGCCCCTTCCCGGAAGAAGATACAAGCCCAGCGGGAACGGATGAATACACTGCCTACATTGAACGGCAAATGCGCCTCTGGTTCCCGGACATAGACTGGACCGGAGACGAAACCGATCGCCTTACCCTCGCGGAGGCACTGAAAACCCACGGAGTGTTTCAAAACATCCTCCGGTATACTGCCGGTCGAGCGCGATCGAGCGACGACATTATGGCCCACATCCGGAAAACCTGGGCACCAGCCCGTGCCTGGACGGATGAGCAGGTATTCCTCTGCATTGACAGCCTGTTTGCACTCATAAGTCATGCCCGAAGATTGGACGGGATACGAACCGTTCCCTTCCTTACGGTACGAACGCAGTTTTGGATGCGTGAGCTCAGGCGACTCGTGGCCGGCATCCCCGTTCCCGAACCAGATAGTAAACAGATTGTCCCGCTTCGACTCTCGGATGAAATCCCTGCGGGAGACAAACACACCTGGCTTCCGGTCATTCATTGCCGGGAATGTAACAGTGTCGGATGGCTTACCCGGGAAGCCCCGGGAGAAGCGCCGGTAATAAAAGATCTTCGGGCTATCTATAATGGCTACTTCGGAGAATCGAAGGATACCCTGATTCTGTATCCTAAAGAAGCAAATACCAATACCCCCGAAAATGCAACATCCTGGAAACTCTGTCCGGTTTGCGGGTATCTGTCGCATGAAAGTGTTGCACTGTGTTCTCATTGCCATAATAACTCCCTGCTTCCGGTATGGAAATGCAGTTTGATCAACGCAAAAGGCAAATTTGATTCTTCCTGTCCACGTTGCGGGAGTGCCGGCGATTTATCGATCATGGGCGCAAAGGCTGCAAGCCTTCTTGCCGCCTTTGTCGGTCAAACATTTTCAAACCCTTTTAATCCGGATAAAAAGTTGCTCGCCTTTTCAGACTCCGTACAGGATGCAGCCCACCGGGCAGGGTTTCTGACGGCACGCGCATGGACCTTCAGTTTTCGTACAGCGATTCGTGAAGTTCTCTCGGTATCAAAGAGAAATATTTCTCTCAAGGATCTTACCAATACTTTTCTTCAACATTGGCGGGATAAAACCGGAACACCTGAGAATTTCGTTGGAACCTTTCTTCCGCCGGATATGGAATGGTTCGAGGATTATGACGCCCTTCTCAAGGAAGGGACGCTGCCGAGTGGATCGGACATCATGGATAAACTATCTCGCCGTCTCTCTTGGGAAATAGCGAGCGAGTTTACCTTTCGCAGTCGTATTGGAAGAACCCTTGAACGAACAGCATCTGCTATAGCGGCAACAGACGGCCAATTGCTTTCTATCGCGGCTAAAGAGCTTGCCGAACTCATGTCTGAACGGCAGGAACGATTCCGAACTATCGATACGCAAAGCCTGCCCTGGGTACAGTTACTGTGGGGCATTGTGTTCAGGATGAAAAATGTTGGTGCGATTAACGAGAGCGCCATCCAGCCCTTGTTCAGCTATGGTTCAACGTTCCCTTTCCACCGCATGCATCGCCACATGCCATCGTTTGCAAAACGCTCTCCCCATGTGGTAACGGACAAACCAAGCAAATCCATACATGAGGCCCTCTGTGCAACAGACAAGCGCATTTCCTGGTTTGAGTATTGGATCGACAAATGCCGGAACCAGCTTTTGAAAGATTTCGATTTTGACAATCCTGCAGAAGATGCGGAGTTATTGCACTCTGCCATCGAAGTTCTTCTTGAAAAGGGAATTGTTAACGCCTTCCCCTTGGATGATTCAAAGTCCGGACTGGTCCTCAACACTTCGGCATTACAGATTTCTGACCGTGTTACCCGCTTTCGGTGCTCTGTGTGCGGAAATGGAATAGAAGCCGCCGATTCCGATACCGCAACGGTCAATGAATTGCCCTGCTTGCGTAATGGTTGTCCGGGCAAATACTACACTGATACTCGTCTTTCAAGCGATTACTACAAGAACTTTTATCGCCGGGGAGAAGTCGTCAGGATAAATGGCAGGGAACATACCGGCCTTCTCGAAGGGAAAGAACGCAAGATACTAGAAGAGAGCTTTATATCCGGGGAACACCCCTGGGATCCGAATCTCTTGTCGGCTACCCCGACACTTGAAATGGGCATCAATATTGGCGATCTTTCAACCGTGTTCTTGTGTTCGGTACCGCCGGGTGTTGCCAACTACCTCCAGCGAGTGGGGCGTGCCGGCCGAGTAGACGGAAATGCAAATATCATAGCCATGGCGAATGCAGTTCCTCATGACCAGTATTTTTTTCAGTCACCGCAAGAAATGATTGAAGGTGCCGTTGACGCCCCGGCAATATACGATCGCGCCGTAGCAGTTCTGGAACGTCACCTTACCGCGTATGCAATGGAACGCTGGGCTCGTGACATGCCGCCACACATAGATCCCGTACCTAAAACTCTTGGAGACCTTATTGCGGCAAACAATAATCACAATGATGAATTATTTCCCCGCGCATTTCTGAACGCCGTAAAAACACATCGGGAAGAGTGGCTTGAAGGATTTTTTTCGGTATTCGATTATCTGGAGCCTGCAGGGGACGAACAGACCTATCTTCGTGAATGGTTATCCTCTGAACCTGCAATACAGCGCACTATTTTCCGTACGATCAATGAATGTCTGGATGCATTGTCCTCGGAACTTGAGTCCATGCGAAGCCGCAGAAACTCGCTGCGGAAACGCGCTAAAGATATTAGAGAACAGGGATCGCTTACAGAAGATCAAAACAGGGAGTGTGAAGATCTTGAACGCGAGGCCGCGGGCTTGAGTTCAGGTGTGGAAAAAATCAGGAGAACAGAATCCTGGCAATTTCTGTGCGATGTAGGAATCTTGCCAAATTATGCCTTTCCGGAAACAGGGGTATCCCTCAAAGCAACGTTCTATCGAAAGAACAAAGCGGGTGCTAAAGAATCTTTTTCCTACGATCATGTAGAGTTGCTTCGTTCGGCTTCCAGCGCACTTAGAGAATTCGCTCCGGAAAATGAGTTTTTTGGGAACGGACATCGGATGAAAATAAATCGTGTTGATTTAAAGGCCTCAAAACTTGAGACCTGGCGCTTCTGTCCCGCCTGCTCCCATGCCGTAAGCGAGCTTCATGAACACTTTCATCTATCCGACTGTCCGGTATGCCACGCGAAAGGGTGGGCCGATATTGGCCAAGTACACAGTCTCCTCAGATTCAAACAAGTCTATTCGTTTTCCAGTTTTCGAGAGAGTCTTATATCGGATAATCAGGAAGATCGCGAGCCTGTTTTCTACAATACCAAACTCTTGGTCGACTTCGATCCGACTGATCCGAATAATCGATACTTTGGTGTAAGCGACAACCATGCCCCAATTGCAATCGAGTTCATTCCGAAGGCAACGTTCAGAGAAATTAATTTCGGAAGGATTGACGGAGGCCCTGCAGGATTTCCTGTAGCAGGAGAAATTGATTCCAAAACAGGTTTCCCAGTTTGTACTATATGCGGGAGTCTTGACTCCCACAATCATGCCCCGGATTGCCCGAACCGAAACAAAACGGATACCGATATAACTACGAAGGATGTAATCCATCTGTATCATGAATTTACTTCCGAAGCCATCCGTGTCGTCGTTCCGGTTAATGAATTCCCGCTTGATACCGACATCGCTCTTGAAAGCACTATTGCCGGCGTGTACCTCGGCTTGCGGAAGCATTTTGGCGGTAAAGCAGACCACCTGCGTATAACAAAAGAGAGAAGTATAACCACAAGCGGTGCAACTCTAAGCTATCTGGTCATCTATGATTCCATTCCGGGAGGTACTGGCTACCTCAAAGATTTCTTTACCGAGGCGAGTACCAACGGTACTACAACATTTTTTACCGTATTGGAAAAGGCAATCACCAGCCTCAAGGAATGTTCTTGCAGACTGGATCCCGACAAAGATGGTTGTTATCGCTGTGTTCTTAGTCATAAAATCAGCAGAAAGATGAAAGATGTGAGTCGCACGATGGCCATTGCAGTGCTTGAACGCATCTATTCGGAGCGGGAGACTATACAACTACAGGCGGAACAAGCTTTTTCCCGTGTAGATCCACTTTTTGATTCAAAACTCGAAGAGCTGTTTATCGGTATTCTACAAAATGCGGAGTTATGGCCGGTTGCTGTTACCATGAGTCCTGAAATATTCCGGGGTAAAACAGGTAACTATGTGCAAATAGGTACACGGGGGTATCACATAGAACAACAGGTTCTTATTTCCGTTCATAATCCTTTGCGTGCAACTACTCGTGCTGACTTTGTTTTTTATCCGATTGCTCCCGGAGAAAAACCGATTATTGTCTATACTGACGGATATCGGTATCACAAGGATTCTGTTGCCCAGGATCTTTCAATCAGGTTGGCGCTTGTCCTTTCCGGCCAGTACCGGGTCTTTTCCTTTACCTGGGAAGACATCGCATCAATCGCAGAACACCGGCCCTCGGAACTTGAGCGGATCGCGCATCCATGGTTGGGTCATATCGTAGAACCGAAGATTGCAAAAATGATCCAGCACTTCCCTTTAAGCAGGCAATCCTGGCCAGGCTGTGATATCGATACTGGACTGGTTCCCTTTATTTCCATGCTTTCTCTTGCCGAGAAAGAACGTGAAACGATTTGGCTTGATAAAACTCGTTACAGTGCATTGTCACACTTGTTTTCAACACCGCCTAATGCATCAATCGCTTCCCTTGTAGATACAACCGGCATTGGTTTTTCTGATACATGTCGTTTTATAACCCGGGAACTCTCACAAGGTACCGGTCATACACTTACAATTGTATTCGAACCCACCGATACTAACTCTGTCCCCAATCTTCCTGGGTGGATTGTTTTTAACGATACAGAAGATTTCTCACGTGCCGACTGGAATTCATTACTTGAGCTCATCAATTTGTATCAAATTCTTCCCCGCTTTGCTTTTACGGCGAAAAGTACTGCAAGTGCTCCAGATTGGATGTCTCCCGCGTTCCAGGAAATTGACAGTCATGAAACATCACATACCGTAGAACATGATCAATGGTTAGCCGTTGAAGACAGCGTTCTCGCAAGTTGGAAACCATTGGTTCAGCACCTTCATGACATGGCTATCCCCCTTCCTGAAGTAGGATATGAAGATATAGATGAATCGGGGCTTGTCACTTTCACGGCAGAGCTCGCTTGGCCCGCAGCACGTTATGCAATTCTCACACCCCAACAAGCACAAGCCACACATCTGGAAGGCTGGACCTTCGTCTCATGGGAACCACATGAACCATACCCTGAAATAAAATTTGGAGGAAACAAATGAATATAGCGATAAGCCAGGATTTTCTGGATTGCCTCTCGCGTGCGCCTGCACCTATTGCAAAGAAAGCGCGTGAGACAATATCAAAATTCAGAATTGCCCCGACATCCAGCGGGTTGAATTATGAACGAATCAATGGAACAAAGGATAAAAATATCCGTTCCCTTAGAATTGATCAGGATTGGCGAGCAATCCTTTGGGCCTCACCCGAAGGAGGAAATCATATCTTTCTCTGGCTTGATCACCATGATGATGCATATTCGTGGTCGAGAAACCGACGAGTCGAAATAAACCCGGAAATAGGTGCATTACAGATATACGAAGTAACCGAATCTGAAGAACGCGCACACGCTGTCGATGAAGGAAAGATTGAGCAGGGTCTTTACTCACATCTCCGTGATCGCGAGCTGATGCGCCTTGGTGTACCTGAAGAGCTTATTCCGGTGGTACGCACCATTCAAAATGACAATGACCTCGAAGCTATGGAAGAGAAACTACCGTCTTTGGCATTTCAAGGTTTATTTCTAATAGCCGCAGGATATTCCTACGAAGAGGCAGTAGGCGCATTCGAAAGGGACGAAATCAAACCAGTTTCGCAAGACGATGCGGCATTACTCACCAGTCCTGAAAGCCGATCTATGTTTTTCCTTGTTGAGAATGATCAGGTTCTTGAAGAGATGTTCAATGCCCCGTTGGAACGATGGCGTGTGTTTCTTCATCCCAGTCAACGCAGAATCGTTGAAAAGGATTGGAATGGACCGGTCAAGATTACCGGAGGTCCTGGTACCGGTAAGACCGTTGTTGCCCTTCATCGGGCGAAATGCTTGGCCTCTCGCCTGTCCTCAAATACAACAAAAAAAATCCTCGTTACAACATTCACAAAAAACCTCGCCCATGACTTGAACACACTGCTTGAACGCATTTGCACAACAGAAGAACTTGAAAAAATCGAAGTCAAGAACATTGACTCTGTAGCCCGGGACATCCTTCGAAGAAACAATTTTAGCCAAACCATCATGTTTGAAGGAAGTACCGACATAGAAGATCTTTGGAATGAAGCATTGTCAGAAAGCGACACAGATGACTTCCCGCGCGATTTTTATCGTCAAGAATGGGAAGAAGTAATTCAACCTCAGCAAATCCGTGATCTGGAATCCTATAAAGCCGCCTCGCGTGCAGGTCGAAAAACACGCCTTACTCGTCCTCAATTGATGCAGATATGGCCTGTATTCGAGAACTATCTAAGTGCTCTTCGTGATCATGGCTGGATAGAAAGTCAAGATGCTTTTTTCGCAGCGGCGCAGTTTGTTGACACCGCCGACAGGCCATATTGCGCAGTAATTGTTGATGAAACACAGGATATGGGTAATCCGGCATTAACATTGATCAGGTCATTGGCTGACGAAGGCCAAAACGACTTGTTCCTGGTAGGCGATGCACACCAAACACTCTATTCACGAAAAACTATTCTGTCACGAGCCGGAATCATGGTTCGCGGACGCTCACGCAAGCTTCTTTTGAACTACAGAACGACAGAGCAAATCGGCAAGTGGGCAACACAACTTCTCCAAGGAATAACTGTCGATGATATGGATGGTGAAGTTGATACATTAAAAGGGTACCGGGCACTTGTCTCAGGTCCTGATCCGGTTGATTTACGCTCTCTTGTCCCCGAAGAAAAACTTACCAAAATAAGAGAAATCTTGACACAAATGGATGAAAGTCAACGAAGCTCAACCTGCCTAGCCCTTCCTTCACAAGATGCTGTACATGAATGGAAAAAAAACCTAAAAAGCTGGGGAATCGAGGCTGAAATCATTGATAAGAACTCTGATATAACTTCAAAGAAAAGCTCTGTCAACATTGCAACAATACACCGCATAAAAGGCCTGGAATTTGACACAGTCGTTGTAAAACTGCCATCCGAGGATATGCGCAACGCAAAGGCACTCGGATTTGTAGCTGCAACACGGGCGAGAAAGGAACTGGTAATTTTGTAGATTGATATAACATCTTTGCTGCATCTTAACAAATAGCATGGTTAGTTACAGAAAAGATGTTATGATGAAATCAGATATTCGAGCAATTCCCATGCTATACTATCTCCATCATGCAAAACGAAACGGCGATACGTATGGCTGTATTTGACTGGTTGAAAAACCGGGAGCCCTGGAGCGGGGGTATCTTTTCCGGCAGTGAACTGATGCAGGGGATTCAGGTGGACGGGCGGCGGATTACGCTGAAGGGGCAAACCGGCATCTGGTTCCCGGCGGGTTTTTCCGTGCCCCTCTCAATAACAACCTCGAATAAGGGTCCCTACAAGCTGGACGACATTGGCGATGACGGCCTCGTTACGTACGCGTACCGGGGGACCGATCCCGATCATCGTGACAACCGCGGGCTTCGCGAGGCGATGCGGACGCGTACGCCGCTCATATACTTCAAGGAAGTGCAGAATCACAAATATCAGGCGATATGGCCGGTTATCATTATTGACGACGTGCCCCGACAGCTGTGTGTGCGTGCCGCGATTGATCCTGCGTACCGGGATCTCCGGCCGGGGGTCGATTTTTCCGACATTTCCCAATCGCCTCTTGATGTACGACGCTATGCCTGGAGCCAGACCCGGCACCGGCTCCACCAAAACGCATTTCGCGAAATGGTTGTAAGTGCATATGACCAACGGTGCGCCATCTGCCGGCTCAATCATCCGGAACTACTCGACGCAGCGCACATCATCCCGGATTCAGACGAGCGGGGTACTCCGGTCGTTCCGAACGGACTGTCTCTTTGCAAGATACATCATGCTGCGTATGACAAGAATATCCTGGGTATCGATCCTGATTACCGTGTTCATATCAGGGAGGATATCCTCCTTGAACGGGATGGCCCCATGCTCAAGCACGGCTTGCAGGAACTGGATGGGGCAAGCTTGTTTGTTCCCCGCAGAGAGGTGCAACGGCCGGATCGAGAGCGGCTGGAAGTACGCTTCGGGGAGTTCAGAAGCGCGTAAGAACCTACTCACCCCCGCTCCACCAAATAATCTGCCCCCATCTCCCGCAGCTCCTCATCATCCCCAATTCCACCGGTTATCCCGCA
>MWCL01000082.1 GCA_002070025.1 Spirochaetes bacterium ADurb.Bin215 | reverse complement strand
GGTATGGGAAGCAGTCTACCGGGTAAAATACTACATTACCGGAGCTTTCGGTGGTATTCTTGCCTGGTCGATTTTCCGCTGGTTCAAAAAGAATGAACTCGTCGAGTGGGGCGCGGCAACCCGCGACTTTGCGTTGCAGATCCTTCCCCTCCTCTTCGGCGGCGTACTCGTTTCAGGATTTCTCCTGGGGCGGCCCGGACATGAAGCGCTCATACCCAATGAGTGGATCGCGGGCCTTGTAGGGGGGAACTCCCTCTTTGCCAACTTCATCGCCGCAATTTCCGGCGCACTCATGTACTTTGCTACCCTCACCGAAGTTCCCATCATCCAGGGGCTATTGGGTAGCGGCATGGGACAGGGCCCGGCGCTCGCGCTGTTGCTGGCGGGACCAAGCCTTTCACTTCCCTCAATGCTGGTTATCGGCGGGGAACTGGGCTTCAAAAAGACAGCTGTCTATATCGGGCTCGTTGTGGTGTTATCTACAATCGCCGGCATGGTGTTCGGCATGATAGTGTGACCGGCACGCTCGCGGGGTGCAATTCTCCCCGCCAGGGTGCCAGCACGCTCGCGGGGTGCAATTCTCCCCGCCGGGGTGTTCAGCTCCCTGCCGGGGTGTAATTCTCCCCGCCGGGGTGCCAGCACGCTTGTTGCGTGCTCAGCTCTCCGCGGCGATGAACTCTTTTACCCGCTTTTCGATGTCGTCGCGGATGGGGCGGATGCCGGCGAGTTTTTCCTCGTCGGTACCGGGAATGGCCGACGGATCGGGCAAGCCCCAGTGCATTCGGACATGCTTGCCGGGGAACATGGGGCAGCGCTCGGCGTTGGACTCGTCGCACACGGTAATTACATAGTCAAAATGCTCGCCGCGGTCAACATAGTCCTGCGCCTTTTTGGCGAAGTGACCGTCCATGCTCACGCCCGCTTCCTCCATCGCCCTGACCACGTGGGGATTAAGCTTCCCCGCTTCGATACCGGCGCTTGAAACATCAAACCGGTCCCCGGCAAGATGCCGCAGGAATGCTTCGCCCATCTGGCTTCGGCCCGAATTATGAATACAGATAAACATGACCCGTTTCTTTTCCATAAGTTATACTCCTTGTCCCCGGAACCACCGGGTGGTGTTATTGGCGATGCGTACCAGCATGAGCATGACCGGCACTTCAACAAGCACCCCGACGATGGTCGCGAGAACCACCGGCGAGTTTGATCCAAACAGGGAAATGGCTACCGCGACCGCAAGCTCGAAAAAGTTCGACGCGCCGATCATTCCGGCAGGTGCGGCGATGTCGTGTGGCAGCTTTAATAAACGCGCGGCAAGATACGCGACGAAGAAGATGAAGAAGGTCTGGATCGTCAGCGGGATGGCGATGAGCACAATATGCAGGGGGTTTTGCAGGATCACCGATCCCTGGAAGGAGAATATGATGACCAGGGTAAGCAGCAAGCCCGTTATCGTGACCCCGGAAAACTTCGGGATGAACTCGTTGGTGAACCAGGGCTCGCCATGGCGCGCGATGAGGAAGCGGCGGGTGAGCACTCCGGCAGACAGGGGGAAGAGCACGACCGAAAGAATCAGTGTTCCCCAGGGAATGATAACCCCGCCGATTCCGAGGAGGAAGGCCACAATCGGGGTAAAGGCCGCGAGTATGATGAGATCGTTGGTGGCAACCTGCACAACCGTGTACGCGGGGTTTCCCTTCGTAAGGTGGCTCCAGACAAAGACCATGGCGGTACAGGGCGCCGCTCCCAGAAGAATGGCACCGGCAAGATAGTCCCGGGCAAGCTCTTCCGGGATAATCGCCTTAAATACTATATAGAAGAAAAATGATGCGATGGCATACATGGTAAAGGGCTTGATGAGCCAGTTTGTCACCCAGGTGATGTACAATCCTTTCGGATTTTTCCCCACATTGCGGATACTGGTAAAATCGACCTTGAGCATCATGGGGTAGATCATGAGCCAGATAAGGAGGGCAATGGGCAGGGAAACCCGCTCATATTCAAACCGGGACAAAAACTCCGGAATACCGGGAAGGAACTGACCGATGAGAACTCCGGCGACCATGCAAAGAATGACCCAGATAGTCAGATACCGTTCGAAGAACCCGATACCGGCGGCTTCAGTGCTTTTGTTCGTCATGTGCAATTACTCCTCTTCTTCTTGCAAAGACATACGTCGCTTTCGCGAGAAATTGTGTGAGCAAATTGTTCAAGAACGGTGAATTCGTCCCGGTTCAGTGAATACCGTGTCCACTTCCCCTCGGGACGCGCATGCACAAGACCCGAATCGACGAGTATCCCCAGATGATGCGAAAGCGTCGGCTGTGAAAGATCAAAATAGTCAAGCAATTCACAGGCACACACTTCTCCGCACGACAGGATGTGTACAATTTTACTCCGGGTTTCATCGGCCAGCGCCTTGAACAAGGCTGAACCCCGTACAAAATCAAGTTCCATACGCTCCCTCATATCGACAAACTTCTATGAATAACACTACTACACATATTGATGTTTGTCAATATATAGATTTAATCAACAAATTAGCCTTCCAATACTGGACAGATTCCGGAACTTGGGCGCATACTGGACTCAATGGCACGCGTTGTTTCTAACGGCTACAAACCCGACGCACCGGTGATTGGATTACTCATAAACCAGATTGAAGGCCGATACCAGTCACTTATCCGGCGGGGGCTTGCGGATCTTGCCCGTGAAACCGGAGTACACCTCAAGATTTTTGTAGGTCGTTCTCTTGGTTCTCCGTACGGGAACGAAGACCTTTTTAACCGGATTTACTCACTTGCCGGCGGATCATCACATGAGGAACTGCCGGATGGACTCGTGGTTACCGCAGGGTCAATTGGCAGCTTCCTTGAGCAAGAACAGAATCTCGCCTTCCTCGATTCATTCAAGCCCATGCCCCTTGTTACCATCGGCATGACCCTTCCTGGCTATCCGAGCGTGGAAACCGATAATGCGGGCGGCATGACCGCCCTCACGGAACATCTGGTCCAGTCCCACGATTTTGCCCGTTTTGCCTTTCTCACGGGTCCGGACCACAGCCCGGACGCCGCCGCCCGCCTCGTGTCATGGAATGAAACCCTTGAACGCCATGGAATACCGGAAGAACGACGGATAGTCTATCCGGGCGACCTGAGTTACGGTTCAGGCCAGGCACTTGCGGCACACTTTGCTTCAGAATCCCGGCTCCCCTTCGATGTCCTGTCCTGCGCGAACGACGACATGGCGCTCGGATTTATACAGAACATGGGACGACAGGGCTTCAGCTGCCCGCGGGACTATGCGGTAACCGGCTTTGATGATATTCAGGAAGCCGGCTTTCTCTCTCCCCTTTTGACAACAGTACACCAGCCCCTCTATGAACAGGCATACACCGCCGGTCTCCGTCTCCTCCAGCAACTTGGTCTGTCCGGGCTTCCGGTGGCTCCGGATGATTCGCTTGCCTGTCTTCCGGTAATCCGTGAATCGTGCGGATGTACCGATATCCCCCTGATTACCGCAACGGACAGACCGGAAAAAACCCGGCTCCCGCTGCCTGCAGAAGTAAAAGACAAAACCGCGGAAGCGGTTACCTCGCTTACCAGCGCCGCGGTGCTCGACTTGCGCAAATTCGTGGACCGCCCGCTCTTCCTGCAGGTTCTTTCGGGCCTTCTCGACTTCACCGGCAACTGGGATGATTTTTCAAACCGCTGGCATGTCATTCTTTCCGCTGTTCGCCGTGACCTTGCGACAGACGGCGGAGATATCCGTACCCTGCGGTACCTCGAGGATCTCTTCGCGAGCGCCTTCGCCCTGCTGACCAGAAAATCCACCGAACACCACGCACGGGAACTGTCCCTTCTCCGCGACACGCTTCACTTTTTTCGCGAACTCTCGCTCGAACTCGCTCCGGTAACGGACGAAGAAACGCTCGTCCGCCTGTTGAAAAAGAACGTACCGCTTGCCGGCTGTACCCGGGTCATTCTCGCGCTGCACCGCCCGAATCCAAAGAATCCGGAAACGGATGAGGAGGACGGGTTCTATGACGATGTGGAACTCGTACCCTGCCTCGATACTCCGGGCGGAACCGATTCGGTACGCATGCCGCTTCTGGGAATAACGCAGTCCTACGGCTACATCATCCTTGAGGGAACCGGACTCGATGCCCTCGTCTTTGAATCGCTCCGCGATCAGGTTTCGCAGACACTAGAATCCATTGCCCGGACGAAAGATCGGGAACAGGTGGAACAGGCTCTCCGGGACAGTGAAGAGCGGTATCGGGAAATGGCGGCGGCGGTCCCCGTCATGGTCCTGGAAACCGACACGCTTCTCCGCATTGAATACCGGAATGCCGCCGCCGCGAGCGGGCTCGTCATTCCTGATGATGCCGCATTAAAAAGCCTCAAGACGTATCTGGAACCGGAAGACGCATCCCTTGCAGAAGACGCGGTTCAGCGTGTCCGTGAAACGCGAGAACTGAATAGTCCCGGTATTCGCCTGGTAAGTCCGGACCGTCGGCGGTACATTCCCGTGGTAAAAATCTCCGGAAAATTCGATCAGAAAGGAAACCTGGTCCGTATCCGCTGGGACGCGCTTGATCCGCTCCCCTTCCTGAACAGCGGCATTCTGCCAGACAAGGAGTTCTTTACCGCACACAAGATTACCGGGCGGGAACAGGAAATAGTTGAACTGCAACTCCAGGGATACCGAATCCGGGACATTGCCGAAAAACTGTTCATCGCCGAGAGCACGGTAAAGGGTCACTTGACCCAGGTGTACAACAAGCTCGGGATCACCGGGAAAGGAGAACTCTTGCGCATGCTCCGCGACGAACAGGTTGGCCGTTTCGGTTTCAGCGCCTATGTCTTTTCCCTCGTGAACAGCCTGCTCTCTCCCGATGAGAACTAGTACCAAAAGTATTGTTTTTTTACATACTGAAATCCGAAATTGCATTGATTGCCGGATTCACGATAAAATCACTGTTTTTCGGTATCTCATTGTCAGCTTTTTTCGAAAAACCACAACTTTTGGTACTATATAAATACCAACTGATGGTAGCTGGCTGATACTCACAGAGATAGTAGCATGGATTCAGGAGGAGATATCCATGAAAAAATTCTTTTATTTATTGGCGCTGTCGCTCGTAGCGGCGGGAATGCTTCTTTCCTGCGCGGTTGAAGGAGACACCGACGCGGTAGCGACTGGCGAGGACAATTCCCGTGCGGTACAGAACTGGTCCCTGTGGGACTCGATGGACTGGTTCAATACCGGTGTGTGGAACAAGGCGAACTGGACAAACGGCGGCATGTTCAACTGCGGTTGGCGGCCCGAAAACGCGTACTTCAACAACGGACAGCTGGTACTCAAACTGGACAATACCTGGAGCCACGGCAAGCCCTATTCGAGCGGAGAATACCGCACAAACAACACCTTTTCCTACGGAACCTTCGAAACGAACATGAAGGCGGCCAAGGGATCCGGCACGGTTACCTCATTCTTCCTGTACACCGGCAATCCCTGGGACGAGATTGACGTGGAAATTCTGGGAAAGGACACTACCAAGGTCCAGTTCAACTATTATGTTGACGGAGTGGGCGGCAACGAGAAGATAGTCGATCTCGGATTCGACGCGGCGTACGGATACCACAAGTACGCAATCGAATACGGCAACGGCTACATCAACTGGTATGTGGACGGAAAATGGAAGTGGGGTGTGAACAACACCGGAATGAACGCTCCCTACGGAAAGAAAATGCCGAGCCATCCCATGCAGATCATGGTGAACCTCTGGCCCGGAACCGGTGTGGACAGCTGGCTTGGCCGCTTCTACTACAACGGCCCCTTGTATGCAAATTACGACTATATAAAGTATACTCCCAAGTAAGGGGTTTTGCGGGAAGCGGGGCTACCGCTTCCCGGATACATCAACCAAAGAGACAAGGATTTTTTCATGAGTCGATACTTTTCAGCACGAACTGATTCGCGAGAACCGGACAGCCTTTTACAGGGGCTGTTTTCTTCATATTATACCGGCGCATCTGATGGCCGATTCCTGACGAGCAGCCGGGATTCGGCAGTCGGCATTTGCGGCCTCCCCTTCAAGGCTCCAGTGGTACAAGAGCTGTTGAAGCAGGAACGCTTCAACACATTCTGCCGCGCCCTCTCCTCGTCCGCCAACTCCGTCCTCTTCTGTCTTTCAAAAGACGGCGCACTCTCGGCCTACCGCTCAACGGGCAAAACCGTCACAGCCGAACCGATTGCGGAAGATCTCCTCATGGAAATGATGCCCGTTCTCAACTCGGTCCCCGACTGGGCCGGACACATAAATGCCGACGGTGAGCATGTCATCGATCTCAAGACGCCCTCTCCGGGTCCGCACTTTTACGTAAATCTCCTCATGGGAAACCGGACCGGATTTGACCATCCCCTCCAGACCACGCCGAAGAGCGTGGTTGACCGCCTGGGCCGCGGAAGCTTCCGCTCCCATGCCGCCACCCAGGTACTGGCAACCCGCTGGGATCTCCGCCAGGAAGAAAACGGTTTCCCGGCAAACCGTCAGTTTTACCTTTCCGAGGGCGGCCGTCAGGTTTTCTATTCCGGCAATCCCGAACACGAATCAGTCGTGAAGGGAACTTGCGTCCATGGCCAAAACCATACCCGAATCCTGTATGAAACCGCCTGCGGTCTCACGATTGAACGAACCCTGTTTCTCCCGAAACAGGAACCGGGCCTCCCGCTCGCCGTTGAAGTTCAGCGAATCGCCGTAACCAATACCGGCTCAAAACCGCGCCGTCTCCGCCTCGTGTGTACCGGCATGTTCGGGCCGACCAAACCGCCGGCACTCATGGAAGACGTACTCTACAGCAACATCATCATGGAAGGCGGTGCCCTCTTCAACGACGACGGCACCGTGCGGACGGTAAGCCCGCGCTACTTCCCCGCGCAAGACAAGGACGATCTCCGCTTCCACACCATGATTGTCCGCGGGAAAAACGGCAATTCCTTCCCGGACGGCTTCTGCCTCAACTACAACGACTTTACGGGACGGGGAACCCTTGAATCCCCTGACGGACTTGATCCTCTGCCCAACGAGCTCTACCGCAAGGGCCCCGGTTTTTTCGCCCTGAGCGCCGAAGTGTCCGTTGCGCCGGGCGAAACCGTCTGTACCGACAACTTCACCGGACTCGTGTCCAAAAAGACGAACCCCGCGTTCGGTCCCGACTCGCTGGAGAAGGAAACGGACGCGCTCATTCGTCACTTTGAAAAACCGGATTCCGTTCCCGAAGCGCTCGGCGCCGTACGGAGCTTTTTTGACGGGTATGCGTCCTTCTTCTCTCTTGAAAGCGAAGACAAAGACTTTTCAGTGTACTGCAGCAAAAACCTCCCCTTCCAGGTACTCTATCAGACCTTTGTGTCCCGTTCCTTCGGGCAAACCCAGAAGGGCTACCGGGAAATCGGATTCAGGGAAATCCAGGATCTGTTCGCGTCGATGTACTACTTCCACGCGCAGGGAAACAGCCGCGTCACCAAAGAACTCTTAACTGCCTGGGTTTCGCAGGTGCATGAATTCGGTTTCGCGAACCACAACTTTTTCTGGGAGGGCAAGGAAGCGGGCAACTGGTCCGACGACGCCCTCTGGCTCCACCAGGCGGTGGGCCGGTACGTGCATCTCACCGGCGATACGTCCTTCCTAGACGAGCAGGTTGTGATAGCCGGAACCGATTCCAACAAAACGCGCAGCGTATACGACACCCTGATCGCGGCCATCCGTTATTCCATGGAAGTCTCCGTGGGAAAACACGGGCTGCCCCTTCTTGACCGTGCCGACTGGAACGACTGTCTCCGTCTTGACCGGAACTTTCACACCGGTGCCGAAAAGGAAAGTATATGGAAGGAAACTGGTCGCTATGAGACTGACTGCACCGAAAGCGTCATGAACGCCTTCCTCGCCATAACCGCGGCGAAAGAGCTCCGCTCGCTCGCCGGACTCCGGGCCGACGAAAAAACCGCTGGCTGGCTTTCGGATAAAATCGATTCGATGGAGAAGGCGGTCCGCACCCATGCCTGGAAAGGGAACGCCTATGCCCGGCTCCTTTTCAACCAGTATCCCGGATTCACCCACGCCGGTGCCGAGGGCGACGGTCTCGATACCGACGGAAGCGGCGGCACCTTCTTTCTCAACAGCTTTTCCTGGTCCATACTCTCGGGCGTGGCAAACGACGCCGAGATCGCGTCCATGCTCGAAGTGGTCCGTACCAAGCTCAAGACGCCCTACGGGCTCAAGCTCGTGTCCCCCAACGACCTGAGCAGGGTGGTCCCCGACGCGGCAAGCGCCGAATACTTCCCCGGCGATCGCGAGAACGCCGCGGTATTCAAGCACGCGAGCATGATGGCGGTGTCCGCCATGCTCGACGCCGCCAAGCGTGTGGCGGACAGCACACTCGCCAAGGAGCTCGCGAGTGAGGCATGGACCATGGTGGACCTTGTGTATCCCGCACGCACCATGGCGAATCCCTTCGTCCTCGCCGGTAACCCGCGCTTTTGCACTCAGTACAACAACAGTGAAACGGGCGAGAACATCGGCCCGCTCCTCAGCGGCACGTCGACCTGGTTCATCCTTGCGCTCCTCAAGGCGTACGGCATCGAGCTGTCCGGCAGCGGTCTCGTAATGGACCCGGTCCTCCGGGCGGACTCGAAAGACACCGCCCTCTCGCTCGTCATGGGAGACGCGAAGCTCCGCGTCCGCTACTCAAAGCCCGACGGTTTCCGCCGCGCCCGCGACTCGAAGCTCACGCTCACCTTCGACGGTACCCCCCTCGACGGTAACGTGATCCCGCTCCCCCTCCCCGCCGGCTCCCACGAGCTCGCGGTTACGCTGTCGTAGGTTTTCACCCCGCAGCAGCTTGCACCCCGCCGGGGTGCTGGTTGCCCCGGCGGGGTGCTGGTTGCCCCGGCGGCAGTTCACTCTCCGGCCAGGCGGCTTGCCGCCCACCGGATTTGTCAATTTCTGCTTTATATCCCGCTTTTTCCGGTATATACTGAACCCATCACAAAACATACACGGAGCGGTTCCCTCCCCGGGGGCCGGTGTTCCCATGAATCCGGAGCCTGTTTCGGCGGCACGGAATCATGCTTGTACTGTCCCCGCAGCCACGGCACCGGCTTTTACAACAAAAGCGACGATTACGTGCCGCGGGCGTACTCATTTTCGGGCAAGAAATGAATGACTCCCTATATTGATGGCAGGGGGTTTCCACCATGACCGATCCTTTCCATGAAAAACTACGCCGGTATATCCGCTACTTGCAATACCGGAATTACAGCCGGAAGACGATTAAAACGTACGCATTGCATCTTGAGCGATTTTTCCAGCTCAGCGGTCTGCCGGAGGCAGCACTCCGGCATGACGATCTGGCGCTGTATGTTGAAAAGCTCCGTCGCGACCTGGGCATTTCCCGGAGTTTTTTGGCGCAGCTTGTTGCAGCGCTCCAACTCTACTATGAGGTTATCCATCCCGCACTTCCCAATCCGGGGAAACATATCAAGCTACCAAAGAAAGAGGTACGGTATCCCGATGTTCTTTCGGAAGATGAAGTCCGACGAATCTTTGATGCAGTATCAAATCTGAAACATCGTCTCCTGCTCATGCTCGTGTATTCCGCCGGTCTCCGGGTAAGTGAGGTAGTCTCCCTTAAAACGACGGATCTTGATTTTGACCGGAGGATGATCAAGGTCCGGCAAGGAAAGGGCGCCAAAGACCGGTATGTCATGCTTTCATCGTCTATCGCAGAGCTCTACTGTCAGTACCGATCCTCAATCATGATCAGGGACTGGCTGTTCCCGGGAGCAACTCCCGGCACACACCTTACCGCACGCTCCGCACAGGCGGTCTTCTATGCCGCCGCTGCAAAAGCCGGCATCATGAAGGATGTAAGCATCCACAGCCTGCGCCACAGTTTCGCGACGCATCTCCTTGAACACGGCACCGACATCCGCTACATTCAGGAACTCCTGGGCCACAAAAGCTCAAAAACCAC
>MWCL01000081.1 GCA_002070025.1 Spirochaetes bacterium ADurb.Bin215 | reverse complement strand
TGTGACATGTATACCTCCCCGCAGAGAGGTATATAGAGTAAATCAGGGCAGAATGGCCAGGATTTCAGGCTTTTTTGGCAAGATTATTTCAACAATTTTGATAGCAGTCCGGGAAATCCGGTTCCGAATCGGTTATTATTCGTCCGTCAGGATGTTCCGTCGCCTCCTCCACCAGCGGATCAGGTGCAAAGAGTGCCGGCCACATTGAGGCATTAACCAGTTGGGGCGTACATTCCAAACGGTCGGCAATAGATCGTGCAACCGTATCAGGGGACAGTACGGCCGGGGTATAGGTTACTCCCGCATAGCGCCATGACCAAAGGGTCCCGTACATGGGGACAAAAGCAGAGGCTGTCGCAATGTGCGGGTAAACCGATGCGAGTGTTTTTCCGATACAGGAAAAGGCTGCCGGCCGGGCTACGGGGGATTCACTGTGCATTGAGAATAGGCCGTCGTCATTCCGGAAAGCGGCGCGGATAGCGGTAAAAAATTCTTTCGTGTAGAGAAACCGGGACGGCCCTTCCGGGTCGGTCATGTCCATGATGATCACGTCATAGATGCCGGTAGAGCTTTCAACAAATTTCCGTCCGTCGCCAAAGGCATTGTGAACCCGGGGATCGTCGAAGGCCCCCTGATGGATGTGTGCAAGGTGCTCGCGGGAAAAGTTGACGATGTCTGCATCGAGCTCGGCAAAATCGACCCGTTGTACGGTATTGTGCCGGAGTATTTCACGAAGCGCTCCACCGTCCCCACCACCGATGAGGAGCACCCGGGATGGTGACGGGTGGGCAAGCAAAACCGGATGCACGAGCGGTTCATGGTAGCGGTATTCCCATCGTTCAGTTACCTGGGTTATGTCGTCTATGAGAAGGGCTTTCCCATAACCGGAGGTTTGAATCAGCCGGGCACTCTGGTACGGTGTTTTGGCCGATACGATTTCTCCATCAACTGAATAGAAGTATCCGGTATGTTCATTGAGTTTTTCATGAATCCACGTTTTCTCAGTCCTTTTTACACTCACAGAAACAAATCCCTCCGGTCAAGATTCTTGCACTCGAACAGTTCCTGAATCTCGGTATCAAGCAGTTTGAGTATACGCTTCTGTTCAGCGGCTTGGGGTTCCTCCGACTCTTTCCCGAACAGGTAATCGTCGAATATGAGATCGCGTTTGCGCATCTTGGTATGAAAGTTATGGTCACCTATTACATTAACATCGTATGCGGTGTATGAATCGAGAAAATCGTCGTCAATATAATCCTGTATGGAAGAAACATCGTGATCGATAAAATGTTTGCGACCCTTTCGGTCGCGGGTAAAACCGCGTACCCGGTAGTCTATGATGATTACGTCCGAATCAAAGCTGTCAAAAAGATAATGGAGCGCCTTGAGGGGACTGATGGTTCCGCAGGTTGAAATGTCGATATCCACCCGAAACGTGGCGATGCCGGTTGCGCGGTCATATTCCGGATAGGTATGCATGGTGATATGACTTTTATCCAGGTGGCCTACAACACCGGGCGATGTCTTGTTGATAACGGGTGCATCGGCGACTTCATCATTTAAAAGGGCGACGACACTCGCGCCGCGGGGTTCATAATCCTGGGTAGAAACCTGTACGAGTCGTGCGTCGATTATCCGGGTAACTTCCGCCGTAATAGCTTCAAGCCGTTCCGAGTTGTATTCCTCGTCGATATATTCCAGATATTCTATTTGCGATTCCCGGGATCGCGCGTAACAGATATCATAAATGTTGAAACTCAGCGACTTGGTAAGGTTGTTGAATCCTTCCAGCTTTATCTTTTGTCCCTTAACCCGTCTGATCAATAGCACCGTCCTCCTGGTTCGTCCTTTTTTTGCATTGTACCCATATATCGGTGAGGGTCAAGGCATGGTATACTTGTTGTATGCAAGAAATGGGTCCCGATCCTGCCGACATTCAAAAGCTGGCAGACCTCATCACCACCGCGCATCATTGTGTCGCGTTTACCGGCGCCGGAATCAGCACGCTCTCCGGCATCCAGGATTTCCGCGGAAAGAACGGTTTGTACAAAACGATGAATGCGGACAACATGTTCGACATTAACCGGTTCAAACAGGATCCTTCGGAATACTACCGGCTCGCTAAAGATTTTATTTACGGGCTCGACGATAAGAAGCCGTCGACGGTACACCGCGTTCTCGCGCTTCTCGAAGAACGGGGCTACCTGGACGCGATAATTACCCAGAATGTGGACCTGCTCCACCAAAAAGCGGGGAGCAAAAAGGTCCTTGAAATACACGGAACCCCGGCGGTTCATCGCTGTATGACCTGTTCATTCACCATGGGTTTTCAGGAAGTCGCGACACTTGTGCGGCGGGATGAAATCCCGACGTGTCCGGACTGTGGTGGCGCGATAAAACCGGATATAACCTTTTTTGGTGAAATGCTTCCCCGTGAAGCACTGGAAGCGGCGGACCGTCATGCCCGGGAGGCGGATCTCATGCTCATCCTGGGAACAAGTCTCATCGTCTATCCGGCAGCAGCGCTTCCGGAAAAAACCCTGCGCGGCGGTGGCACGCTCATCATTGTCAACGACATGCCGACTCCGCTTGATGAGTATGCGACGCTCAGGTTTTCCGATCTCCACACGACCTTCGAAGCCCTGGAAAGAGCGCTTCCGTCAGTCGGGTAACAGGGGTTATACGGACTTTTTGACCCTGATCTTTTTAACGTGAAACTGTAGAACGTACTTGCCGATCTTGATCTTGTCGCCGTCTTCGAGAGACTGCGGCGCGTCAATACGCTTGTCGTTCACGTAGGTTCCGTTAGTCGAGTTTTCATCCTTGACCCAAAAAGCGTTCTTCTCCCACTTGAGGGTGGCATGCAGATCCGATGTTGTTTTTTGCGGTAGGGTAATGTTGTTCTTCGTCAGTCTTCCGATGGTGTACTTTTTGGTCTTGGTCAGCACGAGCGGTGTTTTTCTGATTGCACAGGTAATGGAGTATTCATTCTTTTCAACCGGTCTGCGGTATTTCGGTGTTTTATCCGAAATCATGGTTACATCTTTCATGAGAGCCTCCGAACTCGCGATACTATATAGTTCCATTGTAGCACACAATATTTCAGTCCCCTTGTATAAAATAACCCTTTCTTGCGATACTACTCTTAGTAAAAACCATTTTTATCCGGATACCCTGGAGTTTCTCTGTATCTATGTACAGGGAATTTCCAGTCTATCCTGACCCAAGGAGTATGTATGAGCAAGTATGACGAAGTACTACAGGGTTTGATGGACGACAAGAGCTTTTCAAAACTCGCCGCCCTGAAAAACGAAAAGGTCATGGAGTTTCTCGGCACGTTTGCCGAACACTGTGAACCTGCCTCCATTTACGTTTGCGACGACAGCAAGGAAGACAACCTGTATGTCCGCAAGCAGGCCCTTGAAAAGGGTGAAGAATTCCCGATGGCCAATTCCGAGCAGACCATTCACTGGGACGGCTACGGGGATCAGGCACGCGACAAAAAGAACACAAAGTTCATGGTATACAAGGAAAATCTTGATCGCATGAAGTCCCTCAACTCGGTAGAGTATGAAGAAGGTCTTGCAGAAATCATGACCATTTCCAAAGGAATCATGAAGGGAAAGGACGTCGTCGTTCTGTTCTTCTCCGAAGGCCCCACGGAAAGTCCCTTTACCATTCCCTGTGTCCAGTTTACCGACAGCTGGTATGTTGCCCACTCTGAAATGATCCTCTACCGCACCGCATACAGTCACTTCCTCAAGATGAAAGACGGAGATAAAGGCAACTTCTTCCGATTCGTCCACTCGGCCGGCGAACTCGACGAGCGCAACTGCACCAAAAACCTGGACAAACGCCGCATCTACATGGACACTCAGAACAACATTGTATATTCCATGAATGACCAGTACGCCGGCAACTCTGTCGGACTCAAGAAGCACTCCATGCGCCTCGCCATCAACAAGTCCGGCAAGGAAGGCTGGCTCTGTGAACACATGTTCGTCATGGCCGCCATTGATAACGAAAAAAAGCGCAAGACCTACTTCTGTGGCGCCTACCCCTCCGCGTGCGGCAAAACATCAACCGCCATGATCCCGGGTGAGCAGATTGTCGGCGACGACATTGCCTACTTCCGGAACATCAACGGCGAGTTCCGCGCGGTGAACGTAGAGTTCGGCATGTTCGGGATCATCAAGGACGTTAACGCGAAAGACGATCCCCTCATCTTCGAAAACCTCATGAAAAACCAGGAAGTCATCTTCTCCAACGTCCTTCAGGGACCGGACAAGAAGCCCTATTGGCTCGGCATGGGCGTTGAAGCTCCCGCGGAAGGAAAAAACCACTTCGGAAACTGGAAGAAGGGAATCAAGGACGACAAGGGAAATGAGGTTGACGTCGCACACGGCAATGCCCGCTACACCATGCGCCTGGACTACCTGGCGAACATCGACAAGGGTGGCTTCGAAGGTAAAGAAGGTGTCAAGGTAGAAGGAATCCTCTACGGCGGACGCGACAGCGACACCACCGTACCGGTCGAAGAATCCCCTTCCTGGAAAGACGGTATTCTCCTCAAGGCGGCAACCCTCGAATCCGAAACCACCAGCGCCACCCTCGGCGCGGAAGGTGTCCGGAACCCCAGCCCCATGGCGAACCTGGACTTCGTATCCTACCCGCTCGGCGAATACACCATGAACAACATCAAGTTCGGTGAAGGGGTCAAGAACACCCCCAAGGTGTTCAGCAACAACTACTTCATGCGCAACAAAGATGGCAACTTCATGACCAGCAAGCTTGCGAAAAAAGTATGGCTGCACTGGGCGGAAGGCCGTATCCACGGTGAGTATGAAAGCTATGACACCCCCACCGGAAAGATCCCGCTGTACAAGGACCTCAAGGAACTCTTCAAGAAGCACCTGAACGAAGACTTCTCCGAAGAAGATTACACCTACCTGTTTACCTTCCGCTGTACCAAGTGGATCGAAAAGCTGGAACGGACCAAGGCCTTCTACGCGAAAATGGACGCGAATACACCCAAAGAGATTTTTGAATACTGGGATACCGCGATTGACAAGATCAGGACAGCCAAGGAAAAATACGGCGATGAAATAAAGCCGGGCACTTTCAAGGGCTGAGAACGCTAACTCTTAGTGAAGCAAGACCGGGGGCACAGGCTGTCTCCGGTCTTTTTTTATACTGCTTTCAACAATTTTGGTAGCAGTCAGCTTTCAACAATTTTGATAGCAGTACTCTACGGCTCCAGTTCCGCGCTTACTTCGGCGAGAATCCGCAAGCCCTCATGCACAAGCTCCGGATCACCCGAGTAATTGATACGCAGGCATTTTTCGCGGTGAGGGTGGTTTTTCCAGGCGACTTCTTCGTCGGTACCGTCGTCGCGGCCGAAGAAGAAATATTCACCCGGAACCACAATGACACCGCGTTCTTTGAGGCGGCTGTACAGTTCGGTAGCGGGAACCGAGAGTTTTTCAAGGTAGAGCCAGAGAAAGAGCGCGCCTTCGCTCCGGTGTATTCGCCAGGGCCGATCGCCAAAGGCTTCTATCATGACTTCTTTCGCCCGGTTCAGGCGGTCGCGGTAAAAGGGTTGTACGGCGGTATCGGCGAGGGTTTTGAGTTCACCCGATCGGAGCATGCTCTCGCCGAGGGCCTGGCCCATGGAGCCGGACGCCAGGGCGACAATCGAGTTGAGCGCGCCTATGGCGGTAATTATTTCCGGTTTGGCGATCACAATGCCGGTACGAAACGAGGGAAGCCCAATCTTGGAAAGGCTCATGGTGAGTACAATGTCTTCATTCCAGTGCGGCTTCGCGCTTCCGGTCATCATCTCGGGAAAGATGATGTTCGGGAAAGGCAGCCCGTACGCATTGTCAATTATGAGCGGGATATCATGTTTCCCGGCGAGGCGGGAAAGCGCGTCTATTTCATCGTCAGTAAGCACGTTGCCGGTGGGGTTGGTGGGCCGGGACACGCAGATGGCGCCCACTTCGGGATGGTCATTAAGGTAGGACGCGACGAGGTCACGGTCAATGTGGTACTTGAATTCGTGGTCGCCGATGAGTTCCACCCGGGCGGGTAGTGTTACAAAGGTATCCCGTGCGATGCCCTGATCGGCGTAGCCGATATATTCGGGTACCAGCGGGAAAAGAATGTTCTTGCAGCCCGATTCGTCATCTCCGGAAAAAAGGTTCAATAAATAGAAGAAAGCCGATTGGCTCCCGTTGGTTATCGCGACGTTTTCGGGTCCCACATCCCAGCCGAATTCACTGCGAAGAAAGGCGGCGATGGCTTCCAGAAAGGAGAGTCGTCCCTGGGGTGTGTCGTACCGGCCGATGGTTTGTTCAAATGCGTCTCCGTCGGCCATGAGACGTTCCATTTCCCGGCGGTATGCCTGTTCAACCGCGGGAATGCGGGCCGGGTTACCGCCGCCCAGGGGCCGGTGCGGAACTCCCTCGGGGAGGGGCCGCGCCAGATCATCCATCAGGGTCAATATGCCGGACTCACCGGCCAGTTTTCGTCCAAACAACGAGAAGTTCATGGCAACGAGTATAGCAAAGCTGTTGACCGGGGACAAGCATCGTATTGCCGGTTACCGGGCAAAATGGAACAGAAGCAGACTGATATCGTCGTGCTGGGGCATGTCGCAATACTCAAGCTCACCGGTGTCCACGGTGAACCGGGCAAAAAATCCCGTCAGGTATTTTTCGAGCGTGAAGGTATTGAGAATGATATGATTGAGTTCTCCGATGAGCACTTCAAAAGGCAGGGAGAAGTCGGCATTGTGCATGAATCCCGCCAGAACGGCGGTGATTATCGCGGCGGATATTCCTTTCCCGGAAATATCACACAGGCAGAAGAACCATTTACCGGGACTGTATTCGGTTACATGGTAGTAATCGCCGCCGATTCCCTGTGCCATGACCGCCGAGCAGATGATGGAAACCCGGTCTCCCTGTACCGAGCGGCAGGGAGGAACCAGGCGGTTCTGGATCGCCATGGCCGTCTCCAGTTCACGACGATGGGCATTGAATGCCTGCAGAAGAATATCCTGGGAACCCACATGTGCGCAAAACCGTTCGACCTTGTCTACCAGGATGTAATGAGCATCCTCTCCTTTTTCCAGATCGCCCGAAATGCGTTCGCGAACTTCTTGTATGTACGCGTCGTACCGGAACGTTACCGCATCGCGCATGATTGCATCCACCGGCTGCCTGAGTAGCAAGTCCCGGCCGAACGGTTTACCGAGAAGCTTGACGAGATCCTGCGGAAAAATGCTTCCGCAAATGGCGCCGTTCCGGTCAACCACCGCAATGGCGTTCTTGTACGGCTCTCCGAGTTCGGCAAGAAGATCACACACGCTGGTGCCCGTATACACATACTGGTACGAGCTGGCAATTTTGCCGATCCGTTCCCCGGCAATTGGCGCCGGCTTTGCTTCGAGGAGAATCATACGTCATCCTCCGAGTTCATTACGTCTTCATAAAACGATTTTCCGACAGCGATGGTGTTGCGCTTCCCCGAGAAGACAACACCGCGGGTCCAGTACTCGACCGCCGCGAACAGCGCATTACCGCCGTCGAACTTGTCGCTCTTCGCGGTCCGCCAGGACGCGTAGTGCATGAGGGACTCATAGTCTCCCTTGTTTATGTATCCTTCCCGTTTTTCATTGAAAATGTTCCATTTTTCAAGATCGGCAAAGCCCAGCCCCTCGTCAGTAACGATCATCCGTGCTTCGCTATCCGTAAACCGGTACCAGACCCGTACCAGCTTTTCCGGATCACAGTTATTTCCGTGCTTTACCGCGTTCTTTATTATTTCGCTGACCTGCTGTTCAAGAAGCAGTCGTTCATCCGACCGGGGGCGGGAATGCTTGATGAGTAGAAGCGTATAGTACCGTATCTGCCGGTAGTCGCTCGCCAGTTCGATATAGTTCATCCCGTCCTTCCGGAAAAGTTCATGGGCATCGTCAATGAGAATCTTTCGCATCATGCAATACTCCGTATGTTTTTTTGTGCCGACCGCACCGTTTCTTCCCGCGGTAAAATCGAGTTCATCTTGCTGAGTTCAAAGAGGGCTGCGACCATTCCCCGCGCACCGCACACATAGAACGGAACCGCGCGGGATCGTGATTCGGCAAACATCTTGAACAGCACGCCGATACCGCTTGAATCCATGTAACTGACTTTCTCTATATTGACCAGCACCGGATGCTGCGGATACCGCCGTGTGTGATCCGTGTAGGTTTGAAAAAAATCCGGCGCCGCGTACATGTCCACTTCGCCAGCCGTGTCCAGAATCAGACAGTCTGCTTCCGTATATACCGCTACTTCCATACAGCCCCCTATTCAATTTTCAGAACCTGTACGGTTCTGTCGTCACCATCCACCGAGGGATCTTCCTTTTCCCGCAACACCTCGAGAATCTTTCGTGCAAGATCGTCCGCCCCGAGAAAATAATGTTTCCGGACGGTATCAGCCAGATCGCTCTTGCCGAACGGATCGCCGTTTCGTTTTCTTGCGCAGTACACTCCGTCCGTGTACAGGCAGACAATGTCTCCGGTCTGGACCGGTATTTTGCTCATGAAAAACTCCGCATCGGAATCGACACCAGCCGCGACACCAAACGTGTATTCCCGCAAATTCATGTCCGCATGGGAAAAATGAAGTGCTCCGACGTTCCCGCCGCCAGCGATTTCTATATGGTGATCCTGAGGCAAATACCGGGCAAGGACCGCGGATATATACCATTCAGACCTGCGCCGAACCAGTGATTCGTTCATCTTCATGAGTATCTGCAGGGCATCCAGAGGCATTCCGGACAGATAGTCGAGAATGGCGTTCATGAAGACAAAGGCCTTTTGCCGTTCATGTACCACAGCGGTAATATCTCCCACACAGGCAATCAGACTGTCTGCGGAGGGACGGTACACGATACTGAAATCGCTTCCGGTTCCCGAGCCGTAGTCTACGGCCCGGGCAAGCCCGGGAAAATCAACAGACTGCAGTCCGGCCGAGGCTTGCGCCTCAAGGAGCACCTGCTGCCGAATATCATCTCCGTATGTCCGGAACCGCTTGTTTGTTTTCCGGATACGCTTGAGCGCGGTAGTAAAGAACTGGCTCAAAACCAGACCGGCTTCCTCTTCCGCGGAGCCCATTCGTCCGCCGGCACGGGCCATGATTACGGCTGCGGCAACCTTTTTCTTGGCAAGAACCGGGATAAAAACCCACGAAGTGTAGTCCTTGCTGATCAGATGTCCGTCGTTTTTCTTCAATACAACAGTCGAATTTCCGCCAAGTAAAAGTTCCCATTCACGGAGTCCGGTTTTATGCAACACCGGAGTACTGTTCCGGTCCTGCACAACCTGTACTGTTTCCGGCAACTCGCTCGTGGTGTACAACACCGCGCAAACATCCGATTTGTGCCATTTCCGTACGGAATCGAACAGGGTTTCGGCAAATTGCCGGCTGTTGGCGGGCAATTGATCGCTCGTGTTTTTTTCGAACTGTACCATGGTGGCCATGGTTTTTGCGTAAAGCTTCTCGGTTTTCATGGTTCCGAGGGTGCCACATCTTCATTACAACATCGTAAAAGCAGTATGAATTTTGCATTAACACAGAGTATTCCTTTTAACACAATTGTAACATTCGAATAATGGTACCCTAATGTTCCGGGCATACGTTTTGGTCAGTTCTTTTACAAGGAGATGACCATGAAGAAGTCTATGCAGGCGGCGCTTGCCGCATTCGTTTTTGTCTGTGCAGCACTGCCGCTCGCTGCAACCGGTTCGGCCGATCAGGGCGGGAAAGCCGTACAGAGTTATACCATTGAGGTTGCCGGATCCACATCCGTTTCCCCCCTCATGGAGAAACTCGGCGCCGCATACCACGGAGCTCATCCGGAAATCACCGTAAACGTGAACGGTACCGGTTCTTCCGACGGCATAAAAGCCGCCAACCAGAAAACCAGCGAACTGGGCATGTCGAGCCGCAACCTCAAGGCCGCGGAAAAAGGATACGGACTTACCGAGCTCGTAATCGCCGTTGACGCCATCGCCGCCAT
>MWCL01000080.1 GCA_002070025.1 Spirochaetes bacterium ADurb.Bin215 | reverse complement strand
AGGATCAATCCCCAGAGGAAATTGCGTCCCTTGAACTTGTATACATGCAGTCCGTAGGCGGTCATCGCGGAGAAGTACACGGAAAGAATCGTGGTGGAAACCGAAATGAACAAACTGTTGAAGAAACCCTGTTGAATCTGGAACTGACGGTTGGTCAGGGTTTTCCAGTTAAACATCGCGTTGCCGCCGGGCATGAGTGATATACCTTCATTTATTTGCGCATTGGTCCGTGTCGCGTTGACCAGCATGAGGTAGATGGGAAGAATAGCAAGAAGACCCAAAAAGATCATAAGAATATAGATGAAAAGGCGCTTGATGTTAAGCGCTGTTGAGTATGACTTCATTTTGCAATCCTCCCTGCCAGTTTTGCTGCACGTGCACGTTTAAGCTCGCTTCTGTCCTGCATTCCGAAGAATATGATGAGGGCAAGAGCAAAAATGATAACAAAGACACCGATACAAATTGCAGCGGCATACGCATAGTCGTTAACACCCTGGAACGCCAGGTTATACATGTATACGATGGTCGTCCGGATCTTGAAGTCCGGCGCACCACGCATGTCGGTAAGCAGGAAGGGAATATCCAGCATCTGCATACCACCGATCATCGAGGTTACCAGAATGAAGAGCATCATGGGGCGAAGCAACGGAAGGGTAATATACCAGGTAGTCTGGCGGCTGTTCGCACCGTCTACCAGCGCAGATTCGAACAATGATTCGTTGATACTGGTGATTCCGGCCATCAACATGATAACGGTATGTCCATACCACATCCACCACTGGATAAAGGCGACAATACCGCGTGAGGTAGCTACACTCCGGAAAAACTGGAAAGCTTCCCGTACCACGGTACCGTCATCACGGGTAATTACGGCATAAATACCGAGGGACTGGAGGAACTGGTTTACCGGTCCCACAGGATATCCGAAAAGACTGCGGAACAACAACGCAACTGACGCGGTCGTAAGCAGGTTCGGCATATAAATAACGGCTCTGAAGAAGCCTCTTCCTTTCAGTTTTAATCGCGAATCGGAAAGCCAGATAGAGAGGATCAGTGCAACACCAAGCTGCGGTGCGAAGTTCCATCCCCACATGACAAATGTATTCTCAACTGCTCCCCAGAAATACTTGTCCGTAACAAGTCTGAGAAAGTTTTTTCCACCCACGAAATTATAGTTTCCACTCAGGCCGGTAAAGCCCTTGGAGTCGGTAAATGCAAGCGCAAGCGTGTATAATGTTGGATAAAATTGAAATGCAAAATACACAATTACAAAAGGAAGTACAAAGAAATAACCCCACCGGTTAACGCGGGTTTCGTTGCCTATCGTCTTTTGTTTCATCGGTTTTCCCCTTTGTATAATGTGATAAAAAAAGGTGCGGATCAGGCGTTAACCACCGTTTCCGCACCCTTTTATCTACATGCCGTTACTCAATCTTAGAGACCGAGCTGAGCACTAACCTGGCTCTTGAAATCTTCAATAGCCTGATCGAGGCTCTTTTCACCGTTCACGTAAGCAGCGGCAGCCTCACCGAACAGACCTTCGATGGCCTGGTCAGTTCCCTGGGTCAGCTTGCCATCTACGCTCTTTGCCATTTCAACAAATGCTGCATAGTGGTTCTGTCCGCCAAGGAAGGGTTCGGAATAGGTATCTTTGATCTTGTTCATAACGGTTACGTTTGAAACAACATCTCCGGTATCCTTTGCCCATGCTTCGAGGAATCCGTCGTCACTGGTTACGTAGCGGATGAAGTCTTTAGCAGCTGCTACGTTCTTGGTTCCCTTGTAGGCACCAACCCATGTACCACCCCAGCGATAGGGAGCCGGTCCGGGGCACATTGCCCAGTCACCGGAGGTATCAGGAGCGTTGGTCTTGAGAACATAGTGGAGTCCCCAGGTGGGAAGCATGTAGGAGAACGCCTCGATGGTGTTTCCTGCTTCGTCCTTGAGTTCGCCCTTCATACCGGCAAACCAGCCTTCTGACCACTGTCCGACGCGGCCTTCATAGCCTTTGTCTTTCAGGAGCTTGGACATCTTCATGTATTCAACCATGGCGGGATCAAGATTGAGCTTGCCATCTACAACCCACGGCTGCTTGCGGGCGCCGAGGAATACGTTGTTCAGGTCACCAGTGGAAGATACGATAACGCACTTTCCGCCGGACTTGCTCTTGAGCAGTTCTGCAGTTTCAAGGAACTTGTCGAGATTGGCAACGTACTTCTGTACTTCTGCGGGATCATCGGTTCCGAGGTACTTCTTGGCGAGGCTGCGGCGATAGAACATGGCACCAGGACATGCCTGCCATGACATACCGTACACTTTACCATTGAAGGTACCAACTTCGATCGGGTAAGCGAGCGATTTTGAACGGGCTTCGTCAGCGATATCGGTGATATCGAGAAGAAGGCCGGATTCAACGTACTTGCGTACGAATGCAGCTTCCAGAGCGAATACGTCGGGAGCTCCCTGGCCAGAAGCAAGAACGGGGTCAAGCTTGTTGGGGAACTGATCGGTCGGGGTAAGGGAGTACTCGATCTCTACACTGGGATGTGTGGGGCCATAGTACTTGTCAATCATGGTCTTCAGCTCGTCGGTGAAGGACCAGACAACCAGTTTACCCGAAGCTTCTTTTGAGGCTTCTTCTTTCTTGGAACAACCACTGAGCAATACAGCGGCGGCAACAAGAACGATAAGAATTTTCTTCATCTTTCTCTCCTCTTTTCTGTTTGACAGTCGACATTTCTGTGTCAGTCTGTCTTTCATAGCTACAATCCTACACCCTTTACCGCTGTGCTGTCAAATGGTTTTTTTCCCCGAAATTGATTGCATGGCGGTTTGCTTCCACGGACAGCCCGGGTGGTATCATTACCTGACTTTCATTTCGTTCCGCAATACCTTTCGCA
The DNA here is from genome assembly GCA_002070025.1 of Spirochaetes bacterium ADurb.Bin215. Classification (GTDB taxonomy): domain Bacteria; phylum Spirochaetota; class Spirochaetia; order Treponematales; family Treponemataceae; genus Teretinema. The sequence continues at coordinate 7,424 of MWCL01000080.1, read as the reverse complement.
TGAACTTGCCCGAGGGTGAAAGATCGGCGTCGGTCCAACCGCCTTTTGCGTTCCGGTCGCCATTGTAGACAAGAATGCCGGAATCCTCACCCTTGTTGTTTACCGACCAGTTGGCCCAGGAAATGTTGTGTTTACGCATGAAAGACAGCCAGGGCATAACCTTGTCAGGGAAAAACTGGTCGCCCGAATTCAACGTAGTCCCCCACTCAGTGACAAAGAGCGCAAGTCCGGCATCAAGCGCCTTTTCCGCTTTGGCCATGAGTTCTTTCCCGTGGCTTCCGGCATAGAAATGCAGGGTGTACATGATGTTCGACTGACCGGTAATGGGATCCTCTGCGGCCTTGTCCACATCCTGACTCCAGGTGGGCGTTCCGACGACAATGATGTTGTCGGGGTCATATTTCCGTATCTCGGCGATTACTTCTTCAGCGTAGGGTTTAATCTGACCGCTCCAGGTAACATGATCGCCGTTCGGTTCATTGCAGATTTCATAGATGACGTTGGGATACGAACCATATGTTTGTGCCATTTCGGCAAAGAACTCAAGCGCTTCTTCCTTGTACGCATTCGGATCCTGATCCCGGTGTACATGCCAGTCCACAAGAACATACATGCCAAGATCGATTGCGGCATCTACCGAATCGATAACCTTGAACTTGATCGCCTTGCCGGTCATGTAGCCGCCCTCGGTAACATACATTGCCGCCCGCCAGAGCTGGGTATTCCAGTCATCACGAAGCCATTTGAGAACGTCCCGGTTGGCATACTTACCGTGCCACTGAAGCCCGTGAGAACTCATGCCCCGCAACTGCACCGGCTCCCCGGCCTCATTACACAGATTGGTCCCGATAACCTGAAGCTGACCGTAGCGTTCAACAACCGTCCGGCCTTCCTTGTCTACAGCAAGACGGGTATCCTTGTCCCGTGAACAGGACACAAAAAGAACCGCCATAAAAAGCGCGCAAAGCGCAACAATACGGATTTTCATAGGGTAACTCCTCCAACCGGGATTATAGCACGGGTCAGTATGTTTCGATAGTCAACAAATAAAAATCATGAAAAATCGGCAATTTGCAGATAGGTTTTGCGGTATTCAACCGGAGACATGCCGGTACACTTCTTGAAAATGCGGGAAAAGTGAAACTGATTCTCGAAACCGAACCAGGCGGAGATCTCCCCTACCGACTTGTCGGTAGACATGAGCATGCCGGAGGCACCCTCCACCTTGAGCCGGGTGAAGTACTGATACGGTGTCATGCGCACCTCGTCACGAAACACCCGGATGAAGTGTTCTTCGGAAAGACCGAGCTTCCACGAAATATCTTCTATAGTACTATTTTCACGGACCATTTTCGTCATGAGGGACAGAGCTTTTTCCACATGGACCTGATTCTTGCTGCCGGTTTCGGCCGGCTCCCGTTTTTCCCCTCCCCTGCCGAACCAGCGGTACAAGAGACTGGTGAGCAAAAATCGCGCAGATTCCTTGAGTGACGGATCCGAGGAACGGGTCATCTGAAGCATATCCTCAAACTGGAAACGAAAATTACTATTAATGGAAAGGACGGTCTTGCGACCGTCAATACAGGCATCCAGCGCGTCGTGCAGCGGAGCGTCGGGAGATGCGGGATCGGTATCCACCGAAAAGAGCACAGCATAATACGTCATGGGAACGGAAACGGTTTCAGGCAGAATGGAATGAAACTCTCGCGGACCGGAAAGAAAGAGGCGCCCTCCGGATACGGGATACCGGGTCCGGTTACAGAGGAAGGAACCGTTTCCTTCAAGGAAGAAGTGAATCTCGTATTCTCCCGCGCCGTGGGCATGATACCGTCCGTGCCAGGAAAGACGATCACCGCCTGCAAGCCGGTAGACAAACACCGAATCCAGTATTTTCATACCGCAAGTATACTGAAAAACACGAAAAATATCAATTTTAGATATATAAAATCAGATACATGCATACCGTGAACCAGAAACAGCCCCTATACTTGAATCAAGAATGACGGAGGTAGAAGACATGAAAACGGTAGCCGGAATAGACATGGGCACCCAGAGCATGAAAGTAATCCTGTACAACTGGGAAACCAAAGAGATAGTAGCAAAAACACAGGAGCCTGTCGACCTGATCGCAAAAAACGACGGAACCCGCGAACAAAAAGCGGAATGGTACGATGAAGCGCTCACCAAATGCTTTGCCGGCTTCACCGAAGAACAACGCAAAAGCATCCAGGCGGTCGGCGTTTCAGGACATCAGCATGGCTTTGTTCCGCTCGACAAGGACGGAAAGGCGCTCTATAACGTCAAACTCTGGAATGATACCTCCACCGTTGAGGAATGCAATATTCTTACCGAAGCAGCCGGCGGAAACGACGCCGTAATAAGCGAAGTATGCAACCTCATGCTTCCCGGCTTTACCGCGCCGAAAATTCTCTGGCTCAAGAGACACAAACCGGAGGCGTTCGCGCAGCTCCGGTATATCATGCTTCCGCATGATTACCTCAATTTCCTCCTTACGGGGAATTATGTTGCCGAGTGCGGAGACGCCTCGGGCACAGCCCTTTTCAATGGCATTCGCAGGCAATGGTCCGAAAAGATTTGTAACCTCGTGGATCCCGGTCTGATCAAACTCCTTCCTGATCTGATCGAGTCCGAAAAGCCTGCCGGGAAAATCTCCCGGGAAGCCGCCGCCCGGTTTGGCCTCCCGGGAGACATTCCTGTTTCCTCAGGCGGCGGAGACAACATGATGGGCGCCATCGGAACCGGAACCGTCCGCGACGGCTTCCTGACCATGAGCCTTGGAACCTCGGGCACCCTGTACGGGTATTCCGACAGTCCCGTATCCGACCCCGAGAAAGGGCTTTCAGGATTCAGCTCATCGACCGGCGGATACCTGCCCCTCCTGTGCACGATGAACTGTACCGTTGCAACCGAAGAAACACGCAAACTGTTTGGTCTCGGCGTCAAGGAGTTCGACGAATGCGCCTCAAAAGCGCCGATCGGCTCCGAAGGCGTGGTATTTCTCCCCTTCTTTAACGGAGAGCGTACCCCGAACCTGCCGAACGGCCGGGCGAGCATCAACGGGCTTGACGCGGCAAACAACTCGCGAGAGAACATTGCCCGTGCCGCGATGGAATCCGCCATATTCGGCATGCGGATCGGACTGGAAGCATTCCAGGCGCTCGGATTCCGGGCAAAGGAAATCCGGCTCATCGGCGGCGGCGCAAAAAGCAAGATCTGGCGAAGTATCGCGGCGAATGTGATGGATCTGCCGGTAAAGCTTCCCGCAAGCGACGAGGCGGCCGCCATAGGTGGCGCGGTTCAGGCGCTCTGGTGTCTCATGAACCTGGAAGGAAACAAGATCAGCATTGGTGAATTGACCGACGAACATATTACAATCAATGAAGACCAGTGCATCAATCCCGATCCGGCATCCGTGGCCGCGTACAACAAAGCCTATGCCGAATATAACCGGTATCTTGGAGCGCTTGCTCCTTTATATACGTAATACACACTAATGGAGGTGTACCATGTCAGTTTTTAAAGGAAACAAAGAATATTTTCCCGGAATCGGAAAAATAGCCTACGAAGGACCGGATTCAAAGAATCCGCTCGCATTCAAGTACTATGATCCCGACAAGGTTGTCGGCGGCAAGAAGATGAAAGACATTCTCCGCTACGCAACCGCGTACTGGCACACGTTCTGCGCCGACGGCGGCGACCAGTTCGGCAACGGAACCTTTGACTTCCCCTGGAGCAAGGCAACCGACCCCATGGCAAAAGCAGAAGAAAAGGCCGACGCAGCATTCGAGTTCATCACCAAGCTCGGCACCCCCTTCTACTGCTGGCACGACCGCGATATCGCCCCGGAAGGCGCAAGCCCCGACGAATCTATCAAGAACCTTGAAAAGGTAACCGACGGACTCAAGAAACGCCAGGACGAAACCGGCGTTCAGCTCCTGTGGGGAACCGCAAACGTATTCTCGAACCCCCGGTTTATGAACGGTGCCGCAACCAACCCCGACTTCAACGTTGTCGCCCTCGCCGCGAACCAGATCAAGGCCGCCATTGACGCGACCATCAAGCTCGGCGGACAGGGATATACCTTCTGGGGCGGACGCGAAGGCTACATGAGCCTTTTCAACACCCAGATGCAGCGCGAAAAGGACCACCTGGCCCGCATGCTCATCATGGCACGCGATTACGCCCGCGCAAAGGGATTCAAGGGATGCTTCTACATCGAGCCCAAGCCGATGGAACCCACCAAGCACCAGTACGACTTTGACACCGAAACCGTAATGGGCTTCCTCAAGGCTAACGGCCTCGAAAAAGACTTCAAGATGAACATCGAAGCGAACCATGCCGAACTCGCCGGACACGACTTCTATCATGAACTGACCGTGTGCGTTGATAACGACATGCTCGGATCAATCGACGCGAACCGCGGCGACCCCCGCAACGGGTGGGATACCGACCAGTTCCCGAACAGCGTCTATGAAACCACCATGGCAATGATGGCCGTTCTCCGCATGGGCGGATTCAAGACCGGCGGACTCAACTTCGACGCGCACATCCGCCGCAACTCGGTGGATCTCGAGGACCTCTTTATCGCCCACATCGGCGGTATGGACACCTTCGCGCTCGGACTCGAAAAAGCCCAGGCCATCCTCGATGACGGCCGGCTTCCGAAGATGCTCAAGGAACGCTATGCGTCGTTCGACTCCGGAAACGGAAAGAAATTCGAAGACGGCGGCATGAAGCTCGAAGAACTCGCCGCGCTCGCCACTACCTACGGCAACTTCGGACGGACTTCCGGAAAGCAGGAGCTCTACGAGAACATTTTCAACGAAATTGTGTTCAAGAACTAACTGCTACCAAAATTGTTGAAAAGTAAACCGGAAGCGGGAAACCGTTTCCGGTTTTTTTTCTCTATGACGGACCTTTTTGTTGACATTAGAAACTTATATAACGATATTTGAAGAACGGAGGCCGCACATGGAAACAAAACGACTTGGCAATTCTGACATGAACATAACCCGTATCGGACTGGGGACCTGGGCAATCGGCGGAACATGGCGCTGGGGCTGGGGCGAACAGGATGATTCGAACTCGATAGCTACAATCCGGGAAGCGATTGACCACGGGATAAACTGGATAGATACCGCCGCGGTCTACGGACTCGGCCATTCAGAGGAAATCGTGGGGAAGGCCCTCAGGGAAATGAAAGACAAGCCCTACGTATTTACCAAAGGAACCAAAATATGGGATTCCGCAGGCAATGTTTCGGAAAGCATGAAGGCTGAATCGCTCCGGAAGGAAGTTGAGGCGAGTCTCGTCAGGCTTGGCGTGGAGGTGATCGACCTCTACCAGATTCACTGGCCCATTCCTGACGAACAGATTGAAGAAGGCTGGGAAACCCTTGCGAAACTAAAGGACGAGGGGAAAATTCGCTACATCGGTGTCTCAAACTTTTCGGTTAGTCAGCTCCGTCGCGCAGAAAAAATTGCGCCGGTAACCTCGCTTCAGCCGCCGTACAACCTGATCCGACAGGATGTCGCCAAAGAGATTCTCCCCTACTGCGAACAACAGAACATCGGCGTGATAGTGTATTCGCCCATGGCATCGGGGCTTCTTTCGGGAAAAATGAGCAGGGAGCGGATTGCCGCAATGGATCCAACCGACTGGAGAAAGACCAATCCCGACTTTACCGAGCCCAACATTACCCGGAATCTCACGCTCCAGAAACTTCTCGCTGAAATAGCCACGCAGTATGATGCCACGGCCGGAGAAGTCGCCATCGCCTGGACATTGATAAACCCGGCCGTTACCGGTGCGATCGTCGGCATGCGGAAGCCCGGCCAGATTGACGGTGTTATCCGGGCGGGAGAACTGAAGCTGTCCGATGCAGATATACAACGAATGGAGTCATTTCTGAACAGCCGGTAGGGGGGGGGCTCTCCCCGGCGGGCAGTTGCCTCCCAAGCGGGAGGTGTTCTCCCCGGCGGCGTGTTAGCTCCCCGGCGGACGTTACCCTGCCGCACCAATGGCCGCCCGGACAAGCCAGGCAAGGTATCCTCCATACAAAACCAGCAGAACAACGCCTTCAAAACGGTTGATCCTGCCCTGTCGTCCCCGGAAACCAAAGCCGAAAAGAAAGAGGGAAAGGGTCAGAACAAGCATTACCGGCATGTCGCGGGACAGTATGTCCGCGTCGACGGCATAGGGCTTGATCAATCCGGATATACCCACCACGGCAAGCGTGTTGAACATATTCGAGCCGAGCACGTTGCCCAGCGCCATGTCGTGTTCTCCGCGGCGCGCGGCGGCAACCGACGAGGCGAGTTCCGGCAGGGATGTTCCCACGGCAACGATGGTCAAGCCGATTATCACGTCGCTTACTCCGAAAATATGGGCGATAACAACCGCGCCCCAGACAAGAATGCGGGAGCTGACAATGAGCAATACCAGACCGGTTATGAGCCAGAATACCGACCAGCCAATGGGAAGCACCGCAAGAGTCGCTTCCTTTTCCATTTCCTGGGTGAGCGGATCGGCAGGATTCCGTTTCGCTTCGTATACCGTCCATCCCATTAATAAAAAGAAGGCCGCAACAAGAACAAGTGAATCGATACGGGAGAGTCCGTTATCCATGATCAGGATGAATGACAGGATAATAATCGCGACAAGAATCGGTACTTCTTTCCGTAAGACTGACGAATGTACCAGTATCGGGCTTATCAGTGCGGTAACACCGAGAATAAGCGCGATATTCGCAATGTTTGAACCATACGCGTTACCGAGTGCGATACCCGGGCTCCCCTCGAGTGCGGAAAGCGCCGATACGAGCATTTCAGGGGCGGACGTTCCGAATCCGATGATGATGATTCCTATCAACAGCGGTTTCATGCCAAGATGACGAGCCAGCGCCGCGGCGCCCTCAACAAACCGGTCCGCGCTCCATACGAGCAACGCGAGACCCGCAATCAATGCAATAATCGCCAGTATCATAATTCAGTAACCCTCATAATGGGCACAGTATACATGGTCTTGCCCCGGCTGTAATAGGGGCTTTTCCCGGAAAAGTTTCAACAATTTTGGTAGCAGCATCGACGCGCCTCGGTTCAACCACTCGAAGCTTCGCTGTGTAACTCCCCCCATCTCCAAAAAAACCGCCTTTTCAGGCGGTTTTTTTGGAGATGGGGGGAGTTGCCTTCCGCGGCGGGACTTCCTGTCCCGTCCGCTCCAGGCCGCCTCGGCGCTATTCGACCATCCATGGTCTCATCGACGCGCCTCGGTTCAACTCCCCCCTGAAACCAAAGAAACCTCCCAACAGGGAGGTTTCTTTGGTTTCTTGGAGATGGGGGGAGTTGAACCCCCGTCCTGTGGTGCAGATCAGGAGCGTCTACAGGTTTATCGGCGCGAGGTAG
>MWCL01000079.1 GCA_002070025.1 Spirochaetes bacterium ADurb.Bin215 | reverse complement strand
TCCCTCGGATCCCCTGCTCTCCATGCTGTACCGCCGCGGAGTTCCGGTTACCTTTTCTTCCGACGCCCACCGTTCGGCGGACCTTACCTTCGCGTACGATACTGCACTCGACGCGGCACGCCGCGCCGGATACCGGGAAATTGCGCTTCTTGCGACTAACCCGGCCCGGGGAAAATTCGAGTGCTATCAAATCTGTTGAAAACCGGTTAGCGGTTTCTCCGCTCGTCCGCGCTCTGGCATTCAATGCACATGAGCGCATAGGGGATTGCTTCAAGACGCTCTTTCGGAATTTTCTTTCCACAACGCATGCAGGAACCGTATTTTCCCTGTTCAATGCGCGTAAGGGCGGAATCGATAAGACGCATCCGCTTCATGTCTTTTGAACCGATGGTTTCCAGCATTTTCCGGTCAATATCATCAGAGGCTATATCAGCAACATCCTTGGGATCGAGACCTTCCACGATAGCCCGGAAATCTTCATTGTTTGAAACAAGGGTGTCGATTATTTCCTGCTTGAGGCGTAACAGGGATTCCTTCATCTTCCCAACGAAATCTTTATCCATACAAAGTACTCCAGTTGACAATTATAGTGATAGACCCTAGAATTATACGAACGAAATCTGTAAAAGGCAAACTATTTCTACAGATTTTGTATCATTCCTGGAGGAATTGTGGCGAAAGAAGAAGCTATAGAAGTGGAAGGGGTTGTAAAAGAATCTCTTCCGAACACCATGTTCAGAGTTGAGCTGAAGAACGGGCACGTCATCCTGGCTCATTTGTCAGGCAAAATGCGAAAGCATTATATCAGGATTGTTCCCGGCGACAACGTCAAGGTAGCCCTTTCTCCCTACGACCTGAATCGCGGACGGATCATCTACCGGGAAAAATAAGTATTCACCAAGAGCGAAGCAAAACTTTTATGGCGCGTACGGTATTAAGAAACCCCCTGCCAATCAAAGAAATACAGATCAGTAGTCCGAAAATCCCGAAAAAGAACGAGTAGCGCAACAGAAACGTGCCGGCAAGCAGCGTCACTACGCTGCGCAAGAGCATTTCGAATGCCTGCTTTTTTGTGTACTGTTGATACTCCGGTTGTTGCCAGTCCCCCGAACCGCCAAACGGACCGTAATAGGTCCAGGAGGCGCCCTCAAACGGATTATACCCCTCATAACCGCCCGAGCCGGCAGATTGCGCGGAAAATCCGCCCATATCATAGCGGGACTTCTTTTCGGAATCACCGAGGACGGAATAGGCTTCACTGACTTTTTTGAACCGTTCCTCTGCGGCCGGATTCCCGGGATTTTTGTCGGGATGATATTTAAAGGCGAGTTCACGGTATGCTTTTTTTATCTCGTCCTGGGTTGCGGTACGCGATACCCCCAAAATGGTATAGTAATCGTTCATGCTTTTTCCGGCGCTCCGTTAACGGTCATATAAATAAAGTACTGAAAAAACACCACGGTTACAAGGTTTATTTGAGAATAACCCAGGTAGAACCGCTCCCGCCATCCTTCTGCGCGGAGTATCCCGATTCGCCGGCGTGAGCATTCGCTTCAAGAAAATGCTGAACCATGGATTTCAAAACCGGATCGTCGGATGAATGAGTGCCCTTGCCATGAATGATGAGCACTTTCTGCAGATTTCGCCGTACACAATCGGCAAAGAACGCTTCCAAACGGATCCATGCTTCTTCCCGGGTCAGACCATGCAGGTCAATACTGGCTTCGCTTCTCATTGCGCGTAAACGGCGACGCTTGACATGCGGTGGTTCCTCCTGGAAGTCCGGTTCGGCATCCTTGTCCGTAACACCGTACCTTCGGAGCCAAACATCCAACGGATTCGCCACGGGAAGATCATCCCGCGCTGACTGACTGTACGAACCGGTTCTCCCGGAACTACCCGATAAATCGGGGGAATGGGCCGTCCCGTTTGACCCGGCATTCTTTTTCGGTTTACCCCGGGGCTTTGCCGTTTCCTCGTCCCATGCGTCAAGAATATCACCAAAATCCATGAAAACCCGCCCGTGTATACAAAATCAAATCATCGTGAAAAACCCACCCCTCAAGGGATGCGGGCAGACGTATGTAATTCCAGGATCCGGCAAGTTTCAGTATCGTTACCGGAGTCCCTTCAGGAATCGGGGCCGTAATCCCGGCGGTTTGCTCCGGAATCTGGCGTAAAGCACCACCCCGGCTGACGGCATATGATCTCCTGACAGGAACCAGCAGGAGCACCGAGACAACCAGCAACACGATAGCACAACCGGAGGATACAGCCCACAACCTGGTAAGAAGCCGTGATCGTCGCCGGAAAAACAAAAGGACGAGGGATAGCCCCGCGAAGATCGCGAAGCAGACAAGGACGAGCTGAAGGCGCGGTTTTGATGGAACCGGCAAGGAACCCGTTATCCCGAGAACCTGCTCCGCCTCAAGCCGGGATTCCCGGATACGGGCAGGGAAAAGGGTTGAATGCTCAAGTTGCCGAAGATACGCAAGAGACGCCGCGTATTCGTTGTTCCGCCAGTATCCGGCTGCCGTGACTAACGCGGAAATGCGGGGATCCCGCAAGGACTGCGGCAACGGATAGTCCCGTGCGGAGAACTCATCATCGCGACTGGTACTGTCCGCCGCGGCAAAGGCCTCCGCCAGCAGTGGAGAAACCGATTCTTCATGTTCAACAGCATGAACTGCTACAACGGATACCAGACGGAGCGAATTCCGCGCCCGGGATACATCACCGCTGTTGTCCCGATATTCAAGTTCGACCGACGGGAGCGCCTGGTTTCCGTCAAATAGCGGAGTCCATATAAATGATGCAACCGGGCGCCAGTCCGGCCCGGAATACGATCGATTCTCAAATGTTTCACCGGATTTTTCCAGCAAGGCGTTTTTGGGTAATGGAGCAAGAAGTGAAACCGGTTCAGGAACATGCCGGGCCTCAAGTACCAGAAAGACCGGTTCTCCGGTGCGGATTACAACGTCCGGATCAGTCTGTATCCAGCGCAATTCACCCATTCCCGCGGATTCGCGTTCAAGAAAAAGCAAGTCCACCGGAGCGAGAACCTGTTCAAGCCCGTTCACTTCTATGATAAAGGGACCAAGCCGGTATGATCCCGCGCGGAAGCCGGTCCATTCCTGAACGAAGACGACGGAATCTACCCGTCCGTTTGAAAACGGAGAATCATCCTCACGACTCCTGCGTTCTTTCCTCGAGGCGGCGAGATACATCCCGTCCGGCACCGATTCGACGGACAGGACGGTATCGGCAGGGATTGCGGGGAATACCTGTATTTCAATGATGACCGATTCCCCTTCAAAGCATTCCGTTTTCGATGTTATCAGTTCAACCTGGAACGCCGTTGCCCATACAGGAAGTGCCATAAGAAAAACAATGACTGCCATTTTCATGATTAATAATCCTCCAGTCCGGGATTCGACTCATTCTGGCGGTTTTTCCAGCGCTCCTGTTCCTTGCGCCTGACAAGGCTGAACAGAATTTCCGACTGATCCTCATTTTGACCGGACTCGCTTATACCCGGGGCTGACGCCGCAGCGGAAGATTCACTCGTATGCATGCTGCGCCGACATAGTTCCAGGTTTATTTTGGCGTCCACCGCAGCGGAATCAATTTCCAGTGCTTGTCTGAAGTACGTACACGCCTGATCATACAGACCTTTCCGGTACGCGGCAACACCGATCTGGTACCATATACCGGATCGGATCTCGGACGGGGATTCCGGAGAAATTTCCGCAAGACGCATTAGAGCCGAGTCGTATTCTTCCTGCGCCAGATATGTTGAAGCGAGGCCATACAACGCGTAATCCCGAATCAACGAAGTTTCGTCATTCCGTGCAGAATCGGCAACGCGGATAAAGTTCACCGCCGCACCGCTCCAGTCCTGCCTGGCCCAGGATAAAACACCTGAAAGCACTGCAAAACGATCTCCGGTTTCCCGACTGCAGGAAACAAGGAGAATGGACAGGAAAACCGGCACACATAACAAAAGGCGCTTCAGCTTCGTTTCCACGAAACACCTCCCGCAACAAGTGCTGCACAAAACGCCATGATAGCTCCGGCAAGAAAAATCGGATACCGCTTCACGGTGCGCGACGCGTACACCGTATTCTTCGTCCCTCCCATACCGGAGGTAATACGTTCAAGAATTTCAACAGCAGATCCTGGATTCGCCGCCAGGACATACCGGCTTTCACCACCGGCAGCACGGACCGCGTCTTCCAACAAAATACTATCCAAACGACTTTGGTGAGTTTTCACATTCCCGGACCCTGCAAACGCGTTGATTTCGGCGCCCGAAACGGTACCTACCCCCGCGGCCAACAGGGTAATTCCTCCCGCATGTAAACCGGAAGCCGCCTCGACCAAAGAACCCTGTGTTTGCTCCCCGTCTGAAAGCAGAACAATGTATCGAGAAACTGCCAATGATGGAGGAAACGCCTTAACCGCGGTACTGATCGCACCGGCGGGAACACTTCCCGGAGCAGAAATCATTCCGGGAGATGCCGCACGAAAACCGTCCTGCAGGGAGCGCCGATCCGTGGTGAGGGGAATCAACAGCTGGGCCGTTCCCTTGAAAACGACCAGCGCACAGGGAATACCGGATAGTTCATCCGCAAGACGGGATGCATACTGCACGGCAAATTCCAGCCGGTTGCCGGGAAGGTCTTCCGCGGTCATGCTACGGGAAACATCAAGTACAAAGACAACGGCAGCGCCCTGTTCCCGGACCGGTTCAAGCCGGGTTCCCCAGCGAGGGCCGGCGGCAGCAGTACATACGAGCATCCACGAAAGGGTAAAAAACACGGTCCTTATGCTGATGGCTTCCGTTACACGTGAACCCTGCCATCCTCGTTGTCCCGCGCTGAACAATTGTTCCCGTACGCGTCGGAAGCGGATAATAACATAGACCGCAGCGGGAATCGCTGCAAACGCCAGCACCAATACTCCGGGAGACTCAAAATAGGCATTCATATCACCGCTCCCAACACAATTCGCCGGAAAAACCACGCTATGCCGCCAAAAATGAGAACATAGCGGAGAAGCACTGCCGAAAGAGGCTGTTCCACAGACCGTGTCCATGAGGAAGTAATAACAGGGACAGAACGATCAATATCCTTGAAGACTTCATCCAGGGCAGGACGGTCTTGTGCGGCAACATAGGTTCCGTTTCCCGCCGCCGCGATCGATGCAAGCGCCGACTCATCAAATTCTGATTCAAGGATACCGGAATACCGTGTTCCTGATACCGGATCAACATACTCTACCTGTACCGGACCCCGTGACCCGATCCCGATAACATAAAATCCCGCTCCGCTGGAAGCCAGTACTGAAGCCGCCGTTTCCGGATGAACCTCGCCCGCATTGTTTTCACCATCAGTAAGCAAAATCACTGTAACCGGCACACCATCAGACGACGCACCATGAGCGGCGGCTACCGCGATACCAAGACCAAGCGCGGTCCCGTCTCCGAACTCTCCAATGGCAAGAGCGTCGAGGCGGTCAAGAAAAATCTGATGATCGGCTGTCGGCGGAACAAGAAGCGCGGCAGAAGAGCCAAGCCCGACCAGACCAAAGGCGGTTCCGCTTCTTGCACCGGCGAACGAGCGAATATACTGGCGTCCGATATCAAGACGGGTACTTCCGTCCATGTCGGACGCGGCCATTGAAGGACTCACATCAAGGATGAAGATGACCGTGTTACCGGTTTTGGAAAACACGGCTTCATTGGTAAGCCGCACCGGACCGGAGAGGGCCAGGACTGCAAGAAAAAACGCAATTACAGCCGCGGCTGTGCCGACCAGACGGACAAACCGGGTAAACGGAGAACGCCAGGAAAGGACCGGCGCGCCCCAATTTCCCAAAATCAGGGGAAAAGCCGGCCGCAGGAAAAAACCCGCTTTCCGTAAAAGAATAAACAAGGGGAAAAGCATGAAAAGGATCAGCCAGGAAGGGCGCTCAAGATACAACATCGTCAGTACGCTCCTCCAGAATACGGGAAAGGTTTCCCGCCGATTCAAGCAAACCGGAACGGGAAACACCCTCTTCCGATCCGCTGAAACGGACACAGTCAATAACCGTAAACAATTTCCGGATCATCTCTCCGGAAGCACCAGAATGCGCAAAACCGGCCAGCTCGGTTCCCGTTAATGAAAGAAAGCCCGTATCACTGCCGGTATAATACAGGAGAAGATACCGCTTCAAGGCCGAGGATAACTGCGCATACCACCATTCAAAACCGGCCGTTTTCAATTTTTTCGCCAGCAACCGGAGTTCCCGCGCAAAGAACCTTGTGCGCTTTGCCGCGATACGCCGATCGGGATTCATGAGAAGCCATCTGCGTACACTGACAAAACCATACCAGGAGCCGACGACCAGCAACAAACCGGCAAGAATCCCACCATAGAGCATCCAGGTCGTTCCGGGAATCAACAACGGAGACCGGGCCGGTTCCAGCGCCATGCTGCCGGAACGATCGAGTATCGAAACTATCGTGACATCCGGCGGACGAACAAGAGACTCGTGTACGGGTATCGTCGGAAATGAAACACGTCCGGTAACCCAGGGAACAAAGATGATCCTGACCTCGGCACCGGATTCCCGCCGGGTAACGGTAACCTGTTTTATACTGACTTCTTCAGAAGCTGGAAGTGATTCGCCGGAAAGGACCAGCGTCCCATCCGGGAACGCATCCGTTTTACCGATATCCAGGGTAAATGAAAGCTCTGCTATATCCCCTACATACACATCGCGGGGAATAAGTACCACGTCGGAAGGAGCCTCAGAAAAAAGGGGAGACGCAAAGAAAAATGTCAGTACAAAACATACCACAGCACTTTTCATACATGATCTCCCGCAATACCATGATGCTGCATACCATGCGAACGTCGCCCTGAAAAAAACCGTGTCAGCACCATTCCCGTATCCTGCTCAATCGGCAGCACAAGCGGTGAAACACCCAGACGCAAACAACGCTGTTCCCATCGGGCCAGAGCTTCCCGATTCTCCCGTTCCCAGTACAACTTGAAGGAGGAAGATGACGTGGGAAAGTCACGAACAATGGCGGACTCCGGATCCCGGAATGAAAGGAACCCCGCAGACGGCAACTGAGTATCACAGACCGCCGTTATACGAATGGCAAGAACATCGTGCCGCCTCGAAAGAATACCAAGCTCTTTCTCGTATCCCGCGGCGCGAAAATCGGAAATGATGACGACCAGGGCACGGGACCTCAGAACCCTGCTTGCTCCGCCAATGGCGGCGGCAAGCGCAGAGCCGGGGACTGTCCGGGAACGTCTTTCCAGATCACTCAGAAGGGACAACAAATGATCCCGACCGGTACGAGGTTTGAATAACCTGCCGACAGAACCGTCAAAAACAACCGACCCGAGCGGACTGGCATTATACTCACAGGCAAACGCAAGAAGCGCGCTTGATTCCAGTGCAGCATCCTTCCGGGAACGTTCAGCCGTTCCGGTCGTCATTGAAAGAGAATCATCCACAACAAGAAAAACAGTCAACTCCCGTTCTTCACGATAGAGCTTGACAAACGGCCTTCCGCTACGGGCGGTAACATTCCAGTCTATTGAACGGATGTCATCTCCAGCTTCATAATCACGAACCCCGTCAAACTCCATGCCCTGCCCGCGGAAACAGGACCGGAAAGAACCGGTGCGCATCCCCTCGGAAAGATTGAACGCAGCAAGCTTGAGATACCGTGCTTTTTCAGAAATACCGGCAATATTCATCGCGTACTCAGGGAAGCGGCACGACACCGAGAATACGGCTTATGATGTCATCCGAAGAGAGATTATCCGCACCCGCTTCATATGACAGAACCAGACGATGACGCAGAACCGGATAGGCAACCGCCTTTATATCCTCGGGAAGAACAAAGGTCCTGCCGTTAAACAATGCATTGATTTTCGCTGTCCGGCACAACGCGATACTTGCCCGCGGGGAAGCGCCGAAAGACAAATACCGGATATAATCATCACGCTGTTTCTTGTCCCTGCGCACGGAATCAGCCGGACGCGTTGCCGCGACGAGACGGACGATGTAGTCGATCAGGGATTCATCACACACCACCCGGGACGCTTCCTCGCGAACCAGGGAAAGATCCGCAGCCGAAACCACCGCATCGGGACGGGGTTTTGATGACACACCGTCCGACTGCAGCACAATCCGGTGTTCCTCCTCCATTGAAGGATACGGAACATGAAGCTTGAACAAAAACCGGTCCAGTTCGGCTTCGGGAAGCGAGTATGTACCCTCCTGCTCAATGGGATTCTGTGTCGCAAGAACAAAAAACGGATCAGGCAGCGCATACGTTGTTTCACCGATTGTAACCTGCCGTTCAGCCATCGCCTCAAGCAAAGCGGACTGAACCTTCGCAGGGGCCCGGTTTATTTCGTCAGCAAGGACCAGATTGGAAAAAACAGGTCCCTTGCGAACGGAAAAATCAGCCTTCTCACGATTATAAATGAGCGTACCAACCAGATCGGCCGGAAGAAGATCCGGAGTAAACTGGATGCGCTTGAAACTGAGCGCCGAAAGACCCGCAAAAGTTTTAACTGCAAGCGTTTTCGCAAGCCCGGGAACACCTTCCAGAAGCACATGCCCTCCGGCAATACACGCGATGAGAATACCATCAACAAGGGATTGCTGTCCCACAATTGTCTCAGCCATACCGGAACGGACCGCCTGAATTATCTCCCGGCTCCGTTCACTTACATCCAATTGCTTCTTCATGATAACGCTCCCGAATATTTTCTGCTTTTTTATTGTACGCGGACTATGAAACATTGACAACCAGTGAGATATAGGTGTATACGGTTACTACCATGGCTAACAAAATAAACCTGAATCCGCTTGCGGAAGAACTCAACGAAATTCTCTCCCAATCCCTTGCAGGACAATTTTTGTCCGACCTGGGAACCCGCCTATATTTTCCCAAAGGGATAATCGCCCAGAGTGGCGAAGCGAAAAAGCACAGCAAAATTGCAAATGCCACCATCGGAATGGCCGTAAAAAATGGAAAACCCCTTATCCTGAACGCACTGAAAGACCAGCTTCCCGGCTTTGAATCCCAGGAAATAGTCGCGTACTCACCTACCGCGGGAATCGAAGAACTCAGGAAAGAATGGCGCGACGCCATTATCCGGAAAAACCCCTCCCTCAAAGGTGTTTCCATGTCGCTTCCGGTACTGGTTCCAGGACTGACTGCGGGACTTTCCTACCTCTCCGACCTCTTTCTCGATGAAGACAGCGTATTACTTACCGGTAATCCCGCCTGGGACAACTACGTACTGATCGTAGAAGCACGACGAAACTCCCGTCTCAAGGGATTCTCCCTGTTCAAGGACAACGGATTCGACATAACCGGATTTGAAGCAACCGTTAAAGAAGAAGCAAAAAGCGGAACCGTCCGCATGCTCCTCAACTTTCCCCAGAACCCCTCGGGATACACCCCGACCAAACGTGAAACCGCCGAAATCGTCCGGGTCCTTATGGAAACTGCGGACAGCGGAGCGAAGATCATGGTCTGGTCCGACGACGCATACTTCGGCCTCGATTATGAAGACGATATAGAACCGGAATCCCTATTCGCGAAACTGGCGAATGCCCATGAAAACATCCTTGCAATCAAAATAGACGGACCTACCAAAGAAGACTATGTTTGGGGCTTGCGAACCGGATTCATTACGTTTGCATCGAAAGGCATGAAGGAAGAACACTACGACGCCCTCATCAAGAAGCTCATGGGAGCAATACGCTCCTCGGTTTCCTGTGCCGCAACTCCGTCACAGTCCCTTATGCTTCACATGCTCGGCCATCCCGAGTCTGAAGCCGAGAAAACCGAATTCAGAAAACTCCTTGAAGAACGCTACCGTGTAGTTCGCAAATTTATCGACGCCCACAAGGATCACCCTGTTCTTTCAGCCCTTCCCTTCAATTCGGGCTATTTCATGAGCATGAAGTGCACCGGAGTTGGAGCAGAAGAACTTCGGGTTAAACTGCTGCATGACCATGGAATCGGAACTATCGCAATAGATCCTTCACATCTCCGGGTTGCGTTTTCTTCGGTAGATACGGAGAAGCTTGAGATGGTTTTTGAAGTGATCTTCCAAACTGCTATCAAAATTGTTGAAACCAAAAACAGATAAATAGCGATCACACTACAAGATGCCGGGCGACCCACCCGTTGCCCGGCTGACCCTTTTCGGGTACCACACCCGTCCGGAAACACACAACCGGCGGGTTTTTCTTTCTTCTCAGCCAGATTTCTTCCATCCACTCAGCCTGCTGCACCTGATGAGTCCACACATGCCGCTTCGTGTATA
>MWCL01000078.1 GCA_002070025.1 Spirochaetes bacterium ADurb.Bin215 | reverse complement strand
GCGATCAGGTAACTGCGCATTTTTGTTCTCCTTGATACCACGTAATCAGGCAAGGATGTCGATGTTTTTTCCTGCCGTCTGCTCGGCTATTTCTTGTGCCGAATCCATCATTTTTGTGAGTATTTCACCATACGCGCGCATGTCATCCAGCGCCATGCGCTGAACGCTCACGGCTGCTTCCAGCTGCACTTTCTGGAGCGGGAAATCTATGGAAACCGGTGTAATACTCATACTCTTACGGTAATGCAGAACCGGTACGCTGTCAATCTTTTGTCAATTGACACGCCGGAGCATTTCCATGAAGGCTATTCCCGGTATCGGCCGGTCCGGGAAGAAGTTTTTTCCGTCCGGCAGGTTCATGAATTCCCATTCAACACAGCCCATGACGGAATCGAACCAGCGTGAACCGTGGGGGACGTCCAGGACGGGGCTTTTGGGGTTCGGAAGGGTACGGATACGGTCGGAATACCGTGTTTTGAGCCCGGGTTGTGCCCTGTGTTCCGCGTTAAGCTGCCAGAGTATCCAGGCCGCATGTGCCCGGGTTATGCGGTCCTGCAGGCGGACTGTTCCCAGGGAGTCAACAGGAATTATGCCCCGGTTGTTCAGGTCCCGGTACAACCGGTCGGTCGTCCACAGAGATCCACCGGTAATGTTTGCAAGAAGGGTTGTTTCGTCGCGGATCAGGGTCAGTGCGTCAGTCAGGGTTATTTCTGGTTTAGCCGCGAGAGCATCCGAAGATGCGGAACTGTCCGGAGAAATGGAGCGGAGGGTCCATGCCTGCTCGCGTTCGGAGCCATACGTCTCCCGGTAGTAGGTGGGGAGCGCCGGAAAGGCTGCATCCCAGGCGGCAACTGCTTCACGGTAGCGACGCAATTCACCGAGGGTCCGGGCACGTTCTATTTCTATGACGGCGGGTGTGTCGGCAAGGTCCCGGAAGGAGTCGAGGAACGCCAGACGTTCTTCCGCGGACGATTTCAAACGGGCTTCAAGAACTGCAACAGCAGTCACTCCGGGGGCAAGCGTTTGTGCCCGGCGAAGGGCCCGGAGGGCTTCCGGCCGTTTTCCTTCAATGAGAAAGAGGCGTCCTGACCAGGCAAGCAGTGTTGCCTCAAAAACCGTATCCTTGATCTCTTTTTGCTCAAGATCCCGGATGGTTTTCCGTGCATCGAGTACTTGTGCAAAACCGGCGGACGTGTCGAGCGGGACAATGGAAGCGGCAATGTCTGCGATATCCCCCGAGAGGCCATCGTCGACGGTTGACGCGAGTGTGTCTTTCTGCAGCGATGCGCACGAGACCGTCAGTACCAGCAGTGTGCCCAGCAATATAATGGAAATTTGTTGCCGTACCATGTAATCCTCCTAACGCAGCTGCCAGCCGTAGAGACGATAGTCCATACCGACGGCAAAGCAGTTGGCGATTCCGTCACCGTTTATATCGCCAAACCAGGGAGTCCCCCAGGCGGGCAACGGGAAATTGTCGAGCGGTTCAAGTTCCCGGGTAAATCCGTAGAGGGCATTTGCGTCTCCGGTAGCAAAGATCTCGGGAGTTCCATCTCCGGTCACATCATGAGTCCGTATGACGGCATTCTCAGCTGTCAGATCGGGTATGTCTCTCCAGGTATAACGCCCATCCATTCCGATGCGGTAGAGTCTGCCGCCGGCGGAAAGGACCCACAGCCAGGTCCCGCAAAATACCGGCTGGGCATAAAATACGCCGGGAATGGTAACGGGAAACCCTGATTTGAGCGAGCCCCGGTCCGTGAATACGGTGAGATCGCCCGCCTGGGTAATAAAAGCCATGAAGAGGTCCCCGTCGGCGGTAAAGAGGGTCGGTGAGCCGAATGCAATTCCCGACACCGATACAGGCCAGCCGGTTTGCGGTGCACCCGATTCATTCATGAGCCAGAGTTCGGAAAAGAATCCTTTGGGGTAGACGCCCATGAGCGGGTTGTTGTCATCAAGAATGAATGACGGCGGAGAGCGCAGAACGTCGGTGTAGGGCATAGACCGGACTTCATATGATCCGTCGGGAGATACAACATGCATGGAGGTATCCTGGTCGGGTAGATAGAGGCGTCCCCCGAACGCAGCGGGTTCGGCCGAGAGCATGGCTCCGGTAGATACCGGAAATCCCTGAACCGGTTCGAGGTTGGCGGTTGCCAGAGAAACCCTCCCGCGTGAGGTAACGATCCACAACGCCGGGTCTTCCGGTTGTACCGGTTTTAAGGACGGATCAGTTACTACCTGTACTTTTTCGTTGGCTGTCCAGGTATATTGTTTCCCGTTCCGGGGATTGATCGCGAGAACCGTAGTGCCATCCAGGGTAATCACGATCCGTTTTTCATTCTTTCCCGAAAACTCGATTAGCGAAACCTTGTTATCCGTTTTCCCCCCGGTCTCTACCGGATACCCCGGAATGGGGATTATCCCGGTAGGTTCACCGGCGAGCAGGGAAAGCGAAAGGACTGCCGTATTAGCGCCGAGCTGCGCCCGTGCGAGTCCCCGTCCGTAGAGTTTGAGAATACGCTGTAATGCGCTGTTCCCCCGTAAAAAGAACGGAATGGAGCGGTCGAGCGAGTAAAAGAGGGAAACTGCCGAGCGGTCGTCGGTACTGCCCGCAAGCTGTTTCCACACATCCTGGCGGATGAGACTGGTATTGTTTCTGACAGATCTGACCGTATCAAGCAGGTTCTCCGGTGATTGTGAAAAGTACAAAAAGCCGTTTTCCACGAGATAGTACTGGGTGGGAACCGTGATATCCCAGATTTTCAACACGGCCAAAAGAAATGAAGGAACGCGGATGCTCGGTATGCGCATTCCGTCCAGCACGACGGAATCGTCCTGCGTAATGGCAATTGACGAGGCAAGTGTATCGAAAACGAGACGGCGCTGCCGCTCATCCGAAATTTCAACGGCAAAAACGGGATTAGGGCGGCCCTCAAGGCCGAACGCGGCAAATTCGCTTCCCGTCCAGGAATACAACAGCTGCTCAAGGGTCATACCAAGGATGAATTTGCTTGATGATTCCGCGGTCGCGAGTTGTTCATCGAGCGCGGGTCCCCGGATTGTTCTTGCCAGATCGAGCAGCTCTTTCAGCGTACCGGTAGAGAGTGTGGTTGCATACTGGGTCGTAAGTGGAAAATTTTCCTGTATCGAGGGAACTGCAGACTGTTTTGCAAGAATTCGCTGTAATCCTTCCGCGCGGGAGGAGAGTGAAACGGTAAATCTGATGTCAATCTTTTCATCTTCAATTGAAAGATCCGCTTGCGCCAGAGACGGTATATCGAGAGTTTCGATAAGCGCGAGAATATCCGGGTCCTCCGGTGCAAACGTGGCGAGGAGCAGGCGGGTATCTAAAAGAATTGTGGCGTCTTGTTCCCGTTGTAATGCCGGAAGCGCCTCATTCCCGCTCTCCACAAGCGCGGTCGAGGAACCGTCGAGCACGGACTCGAACAGGGCCTGATTGTTGGAAATGATCAGGAGGTTATGATGCATCCCCGCGAAGATAACCGCTCCTTCTTTTGGCCGATATTCAAAACGTGAATGATTCCCGGCGGTTACCCGGTATAACCCGGTAATGTTTTTGCGTGAGATAATCGCCGGAGAGAGCCTGGCCACCACGGAGAGCATGCCCGTGTCATAGCAGAGAAGCGCCCGGCCGTCATCGTAGACGGCTGCGGTAAGAGGATTGTTCAGCGCCAACCGTACCAGTGGATTGTCGAGAAGGCGGCTTTCCCGTAACCCCGTAACCAACGGGGCAATCGGGGTAAGCACCGGGTCTGCCAGCAGGGAGTCTATCCCCTTGTGGTCCATGACCCGCGCGGCGGTGCTTGCAGGATTCGGAACAAAAGCCCGTGCAACGGATCCGTCGGGAACCAGGGAATCTGCCGTGATTCTGCCGGAAAAGGACAAGCCTGCAACGAGGAGGGGAATTGCTGCAAGAACACACAGGAAAACAAGTACTATGACAAGGAACCGTGGAAGTTTCCGTTTTTTCGCATTTTTCATAGGGCTAATTTTCAACCGAAACCCGGAAAAGGTCAATCATTTATCCTGTTTCGGTGTATACTCCTTTCACCATGAATCTGTATCTGGCACCACTGCACGGCATTACCAACAGAATTTTCCGGAATGTATGGTTTTCTCATTTCTCCGGATTTGACGGGGCGGTTACCCCGTTTATTCCCGCGGCGGCCGCGTCCCGTTCGGCGGCAAAGCACTACCGGGACATTGATCCGTCTGTTCAGGGCCCCGTACCCGTTGAACCGCAGCTTCTTGCCGGTCCCCGGGACGCCATCCGCGAATGTGTTGCAAGCATTACCGCGCTCGGGTATGACGAAATCAATCTCAATATGGGCTGTCCCTACGCAATGGTTGCCAAAAAGGGCCGCGGATCGGGACTTTTACCGCATCCCGACGCGGTCAGGACGGTTCTTGATGCGCTCTGTTCGTCAGGAACATTTCATCTTTCGGTAAAAATCCGCCTCGGTCAGCACCGTCCGGAAGAACTGGACGGCTTCATACCCATTCTCAACAACTACCCCCTGTCCCGGGTAACAATCCATCCCCGGATCGGGAAACAGATGTACCGGGGAACCGTCGATCTCGAGGGGTTTGAACGGGCGTCGTGCAACTGTGTTCATTCGGTAGTATATAATGGAGATATTTTCGATTACGGGATGTTTGAAGTACTACGGGAACGGTTCCCTGAGATTGACTCCTGGATGATCGGCCGTGCCGCGCTCATGGATCCGTTTTTGCCGGAAGAAATTCGTACCGGGACACGTCCACCTGACGAGCGGGAGCGTCTCCGGGCCTATCATGACGACCTTTTCGCGGTCTATGAGCGGACACTCTACGGTCCCCGTCATCTACTCGATAAAATGAAAGAAATTTGGGGCTATCTCGGGTATTCTTTCGGATTCGGCGGCGCCCCACGGGCAAAAGCCGCCCCGCCGGAAATTCTGCGCGCGAAAACGCCGGTGGCGTATACCGTCGCGGTTAGCCGGCTCTTTGATTCCGTCCCGCTCACCTGCGGGGACGTAACCCCGCACACTCACTGAACCGGAAACAGCCGGTAATGTGCTGGTTAACCAGGCCGACCGCCTGGATATAGGCCTGTATGATGGTAGACCCGACGAAGGACATGCCGCGTTTTTTTAGCTCGGCCGATATCCGGTCGGACAGTTCCGAGGTGACCGGTATCTCCGAAAGGGTTCGATAGCTGCCCTGGACGGGTTTCCCGTCGACGAAGGCCCAGAGCCAGTCGGAAAATGAGCCGAATTCCGTTTGCATGGCGAGAAAAACCTGCGCGTTGCGGATCGACGCCTCAACTTTGCGCCGGTTCCGGATGATACCGGGATCGGCAAGGAGTGCTTCCTTCTTTTTTTCGTCGTACGCGGCTACTTTCGCCGGATCGAAGTTGTCATAGGCGGCACGGTAGGTATCGCGCCGTTTCAGGATGGTTATCCAGGAAAGTCCGGCCTGCGCTCCTTCGAGAATGAGCATTTCAAACAGGTGCCGGTCATCGGTTACCGGGACCCCCCACTCCGTGTCATGGTAATCAATGTACACCGGGTCGGTAAATCCCGCCCAGTCGCATCGTTGCTTTTCGAGTTTCTGTTCCATGATTGCAGTATATCCCCTTTCAACAGATTCGGGGGAGGGACTTGCTTGCCCCGTGCGGATTTATTTCGTATCATTACTATATGGTCGCAGGGAAAACCCTGCGTAAGCCCGAATAACTTTCAACAATTTTGATAGCAGTACCGAAGGACCCCCGCAATGATTACCGTTTCAAGCCTGATAACCGCAGCAATCATCTTTCTCGCCCGCGTTTGTGATGTATCGCTCGGAACATTTCGCCATGCCATGGTCATCCGGGGCAAAAAAGCCATCGCGTTCGGTCTCGCGTTCGCGGAGTCGCTCATCTGGGTGTACGCCGTTTCGCGGGTTTTGTCTCAAATTTCTGAACCGGTAACCGCTCTTGCGTTTGCCCTCGGATTCGCGACGGGAACATGGGTCGGGATCAGTATCGAAGGCTTTTTCAAGATCGGCGAACAGGCGGTACGAATATTTACGCCTCGCGGCGGGGAACTTGCCGAAGCGCTTCGCGCAAAAGGGTATCGGGTAACCGTTTTTGACGGTTCCGGCAGAAACGGCCCGGTCAACATGGTTTTTGTGCAGATCAAACGCCGGGGCGCACGGGGGGTCGTTTCTCTCGTGCGGTCCCTGGACCCCTCATGCTTCGTTGTGGTCGACGATGTAAACGATACCTCGTCTGCCTGGGTCCCTGTCCGCAAGTAAGGATCAGCCATACATGAGGATAACCGTATCTGAACCGGGACATGAATCAATGTTCCGGGGTAGCAGTTTGTTCCAGACACCGTTCTGGTTCCGATTTCGCAGGGAACTCGGCCAGAAGGTGGTTCCGCTGGTTGCCGAAAGCAGGGCGGGGTCGTTTTCCTGCGCCGTCTTCATTCGTACCGGGGTTCCCGGCTTTTCGTACGGCTATCTTCCCCGTGTCCCGGATATTCCGGTCGCGGAAGAAGAACGTGGGCTTTTTCTGGAACAACTGTCCGCGGCCATCGTTCCCCATGTGCCCCCTGATACCGTATGTCTCCGCTATGACACTGTCTGGCCGTCACCGTTTACCGATTCCTCGCACTACAGCAATGGTCAGTGGAAGGGGGCCCCCCGGGCCGTATTCCGCGAGCTCAGGATGAACAGCGGTACCCGTGAGCGTACACTCCGCAAGTCGGAGCTGGATCATATCAGTCCCGACACCGTCATCATTGATCTCGACAAGGATGACGACGTGCTGCTCTCCCGGATGCGGCAGACAACCCGTAATTGTGTACGGCGGGCATACCGGAGCGGTGTTTCTTTCCGGATAATGAATCCGGATGAACTGCCTGCCTGGTACCGGCTCTACGAGGAAACCGCTGTGCGGAAAAAGCTGTCCCATGAAAAATTGTCCTATTTTGAAACGCTGCTTTCCCTCGCCCGGAATGAAACGAATTCACCCGACTTCAGAATCTATGCGGCGGAAAAGGACGGGATGCTTCTCGCCGGCGCGGTAACCGCGTTTAGCGGAGATAACGCCTACTACTTATATGCGGGTTCTTCTCTTGAACAGCGCAAATGCATGGCGAATTACGGGTTGCAGTGGGAAATAATCCGCGACGCCCGGTCGGCCGGGTGCCGTTACTACGATCTTCTCGGAGTGCCTCCAAACAATGACCCCAATCATTCAATGTACGGTTTGTACACCTTCAAGACCGGGCTCGGGGGCAGGGTTGTCCATTACAGCGGCTGCTGGGATTATCCGCTTGATGAGAGGCGGTATCAGCAGTTCCGGAACGCCGAAGCATTTGCGGGTATTCGCTGAATTTCTTCACTCTGTACCGCGGTGGCGGGTCATGGTATACTGTTTTCAATGGAACATACCGACATAAGCGAGCTGGTTACCGCTCCCGTCTATTTGCAGATTGCTCTCGACGTCGCTTCCCGTATAGAGCGGGGAGAGCTTGCCGAAAAGTCCAAGCTCTACGGCCGTTCGGTCATGTCTTCCGAATACGGTGTGTCTCCCGAAACCATCCGGCGTTCCCTCAAGCTCCTTTCGGATATGGGCGTTGTGGATGTACAGCATAACAGCGGCGCGGTTGTGCTGTCCCGCGAGAAGGCTTCCCAGTATGTCGCGCGGTTTTCCGAGTACACTGATGTCAAGATCCGCCGGAAAAAGCTCCAGAAGATGATGCATGAGCACATCCAGCAAACCCGCGCGATGATGGACCTCGTGAACGAGATAACCGGTGCCGATGACCGGGTGTCGCGAAGCAATCCCTTCCGGAACTACGAGATAGACATCCCCGAGAACTCTTCGGTGATCGGCAAAACCATCGGCGAACTGCAATTCTGGCAGGAAACCGGCGCCACCGTGATCGCCATCCGGCGGAGCGACAAGATCATTCTCTCTCCCGGTCCGTACATTCGTCTTGAGTCATTTGATACCATCATTTTTGTCGGCGATACCCGTGCGGTAACCGCCGTATCCTCCTTTGTGGACAACGCCGAATAGAGTCTTTTCCTGACCATATTTCCCCGAATTCTTGACAACTGACAACTTATACAGTATTTTAAGTATTTCGAAACTGACAACTTCAATAAATATTATAATATGTCAGTTTTTTCCCAAGTTCAGGAGGTACTATGAACTTTTTCAAAATCGTAACTGTGTCCATTTGTGTATTGCTGCTGGCAGCCTTTCCGCTTGCCGCGGGCGGTTCAGGAGATACCGCCGATACCATTTCCTTCGCAGGATCGGGTGGGTATCCGCCTTTTAACTTTATGCTTGATAGCGGTGATATAGACGGATTCGATGTTGATGTCGCCAAAGAAATTGCCAAGCGCATGGGCAAAGAACTCAAGTATGTCACCACATCATGGGATGGCATCATTGAAGGACTTCGTGCCGGACGGTACGATGGAATTCTCGGATCGATGGGCATTACCGATGCCCGTCTTGAAATTGTCGATTTTTCGACACCGTACTACTATTCCGGTCCCCAGCTCATTGTGCGCAAGGACAGCGGTATTTCCAGCATTGAAGATCTCGACAAGAGCAATAACGTCGCTCTTGCAACCGGCACCACCTTTGCAGACGATGCGGAGAAATACGGCGTGACCCCGAAATTCTATGAAGATGACAATCAGACCCTCATGGAACTGATCAACGGACGTGTAGACGGTGTTCTTACCGATCGCATTGTCGGGCTTAATGCCATGAACAAGATGAAGGGTGGCGACAAGCTGACCCTTGCCGGCTCGGTTCTCCGCACCGAAAAGATGGGTGTCGCGTTCAAGAAAAACAGCCCGCTGACCGCGGAAGTGAACAAGATTCTTGAAGACATGCGTGCTGACGGAACAATGACCGCTATCAGTAACAAGTGGTTTCCCGGTCAGGATATAACCGTAGAATAACGGTAAGGAGCTTGTATGGAGGGATTTTTCCCCTGGGACTTTACCGTAGTTCCCGCGAAATTTCATCTGTTTGCCAGTGCGGCGGGGTATACGTTGTACATTACCACGCTCGGCATACTGGCCGGTATCATTACCGGTCTGGTGGTCGCGCTCGCGAAGATATCAAAACGGAAGGCGCTGAACAAACTGGCGTCGGTGTATATCTTCGTGATTCGCGGAACCCCGCTCTTGCTGCAGTTGTTCATCATCTATTATGGAATGACGGCGATTGTCACGGTCCCTCCGCTGGCTTCGGCGGTAATCGCGCTCGGTATTCATAACGGTGCGTACATTGCGGAGATTTTCCGCGGTGCCATCCAGTCCATCGATTATGGGCAAATGGAGGCCGCGCGGAGTCTCGGCATGACTCGGGGACGCGCGATGCGCCGGATTGTTCTGCCGCAGGCGTTCAAGCGCGCGGTACCGCCGCTGGGCAACCAGTTCATCATTGCGCTCAAGGACAGCTCGCTCGCGAGTACCATAGCGGTTCCCGAGTTATTGCTCCGTGGCCGTCAGATGGGATCATCTTCGTTCATGTATATGGAAATGCTGGTTATCGTTGCCATCTGGTACCTGCTCATGACCGGTGTTCTCAGTTATGTGATTCATCGGGTAGAAACAAGGTTAAAGGTGAGCGACCGTGGATAAAACAAACGAAAACAAACCGATCCTTTCCGCAAAGGACATTAACAAGTGGTTCGGCGACCTGCCTGTACTCAAGGGAGTATCCCTCGATATTGCAGAGGGTGAAGTCGTTGTCATTATCGGCGCGAGCGGTTCCGGAAAAAGCACGTTCCTGCGATGCATCAATTTTCTCGAAGAGGCCCAGAAGGGAACCATATCCTTCCGGGGCAAGAAAATCCGCAAGCAGGGCCGCGATCTCAACAAGCTTCGCACCGAGATCGGCATGGTATTCCAGCACTTCAACCTCTTTCCTCACATGACCGTTCTCGGTAATGTGATGGAAGGTCCGGTACAGGTGCGCAAAATGCCGTACAAGAAAGCCGAGAAGCATGCCCGTGCGTTGCTCGAGAAAGTGGGGCTTGGCGACAAAGCCGATGTCTATCCGTCAACGCTTTCCGGCGGACAAAAGCAGCGTGTCGCGATTGCACGGGCACTTGCCATGAATCCGTCGGTGCTGCTCTTCGACGAACCCACGAGCGCGCTTGATCCGGAGCTAGTCGGCGAAGTCGTACAGGTTATGAAAGATCTTGCGAACAACGACGGCATGACCATGATCGTGGTAACGCACGAAATGTGGTTTGCCAAGGAGGCCGCTGACCGAGTGCTCTTCATGGATGACGGCGTTATCCTGGAGGAAGCAACTCCGGACAAGATGTTCTCCGAACCGGAACATGAACGGACTAAGCAGTTCCTGCAACAGATATTGAATAATTAGACATGCGGAGCCAAAGCACCGCCCGGTGCTTTGGCACCGCTTTTTTTTTGCACTGCTATCAAAATTGTTGAAA
>MWCL01000077.1 GCA_002070025.1 Spirochaetes bacterium ADurb.Bin215 | reverse complement strand
GTTTCAGCGGGCGGAGATCCGAATGAACGGAACAAAAAAGGAATTACACCCCTTTCCCTCGCCATAGAACGGAACCATCTCGCGCAGGCGTCCCTTTTGGTAAACCTTGGCGCCGATATTCACGCGGAAGACATGGAAGATACATCCGCGCTTGTACGGGCGATCCGGCAGGGCCCTGAAACGGTCCAGGCCGTCATCTCGGCAAACAATGTCCAATCCCGCGATTCCCAAGGACGTACGGCACTGCACATCGCGGTTCTTTCGCACGCAGAGCCCGATGTAGTCAACTTCCTGATAAAATCCGGCGCGGACATTAACGCCCGCGACAAGAATGGCGACTCGCCCCTCCACATCGCGGTCCGTGAGAATGACCGCGCCAATGGTGAATTGCTCCTCGCCCGGGGCGCAGACGTGTTCTATCCGAACGTTACCGGCGACTCCCCGCTCCGTGCGGCGCTTACCCGGCGCGGAGGTCGTGAAGACTGGGTCCTCAATTCTCTGGTTATCAAGGCTGCCGACGGAGCAGGCAATACTCCGCTCCATCTCGCGGCCGAATGGCAGCTTGACCAGGTTGTCAGTTTCATTGTCGACAAGGGCGGCAGCCTTAATGCGAAAAACGCCAATGGCGAAACACCGCTGTTCAGTGCCGTAAAAGCCGACTCGGCAATCACGGTCAGGTCGATGTTGTCGGCCAGCGCGGACCGCCGGGCCGATATCAACGCCCGGGACTTTCTGGGAAACACGGCCCTTCATGCCTGTATACGCTGGTCGGCGGTCAACGCCGCGCGCGCACTGATCGATTACGACGCCCGATTTAATGCCAAAAAACTTATAAACGCGCGAAATCTT
Organism: Spirochaetes bacterium ADurb.Bin215; assembly: GCA_002070025.1. Taxonomy (GTDB): domain Bacteria; phylum Spirochaetota; class Spirochaetia; order Treponematales; family Treponemataceae; genus Teretinema. Next base: position 9,883 of record MWCL01000077.1, on the reverse strand, counting down.
GCCGGAAAGTCTCCGCTCCATGAAGCATCTCGCGCGGGATCTGTGGAATTCATCCGGACGCTGGTACTGTCCGGTGGCGATGTCAACTCGATTGACGAAACAGGCAAAACGGCGCTTACCGATGCCATCCAGATGAACCAGACCGACGCGGTAAAGGAACTGCTCGAACGAAAGGCTTCTCCGGTCATGCAGGACATGTACGGCCGAAACGCCTTCCATGAAGCGGTTGAATACAGTTCTGTCGAGCTGATTACCCTCCTCCGGTCAGCAGGCGGCAGTCCCATGGCACGTGACTCCTTCGGGAAGACACCGCTGTCCCTTTCTTTCCGCAAATCACCCGAAACGGTCCTGGCGGTATTGGGTAATGATACCAATCTTGTTGATTCTGACGGAAACACGCCCCTGCATATCGCAGTCAGCGAGCACGGAAGCGCCGAAATGCTTTCATCGCTCATTTCCGGTGGGTATCCGGTCAATAACCGGAACCGAACCGGTTCTACGGCACTGCTTCTTGCGGTTAAGTCAGGTTCTCCGGAAAACGCCCGTCTGCTTCTTGCCGCGGGGGCCGATCCCTATGCGACCGACAATGCCGGAGAATCGGCGGTCAGTATCGCCCTGACCAAGAACATTGCCCTTGTTGAAGTGTTGGCGGAGTTCGCCGCGGATAAAACCGATACTATCGGCGACGGCATTCTACACTACGCGGCACGCATCGCGGATGAGGAAACGGTCAAACGGCTGGTAGCGCTTCCCCGTATAGACCGGGTAGCGCGGAACGTTGCGGGTGAAACCGCGTTCGATATCGCCGTCCGGTGGGACCGCCTCAAAATCGCGGAATTGCTCCGCTGATACCCTTATAAACACCATGAAATAATAAAAAAAGCCCGGACAACCGGGCTTTTTTATTTGCCTTGTTCGGCAAGGTAGAGATCAATCATTTTTTTGAACGGGGAGTCTTCTTTTTTGAGTTCACGGGACCCGCGGGTAATCTTGCAGAGGCTCAACCCCATCTTTTTCGCGATTTCACGTTGGGTTGTTCCTGCGTCAATCTCCCGTACCAACGCCCAGCGGCGGGTTACAGCCTGGAGCTCTGCCGGCGTAAGGAGACACATGAGGAATTCACTGACAAGTTCAGGGTCGGTACACCGGGCAAGGGCAGTTGTCAGTTCGGTCAATGCCTGTTCCGACAGCAAATCAGGTTCATTCTTTTCCTGAATTTCTTCCATAGGTCTAGTATACTTGAATCCTGAAGAATATTCCACTATCATGCATTTCAATGAGTGAAGCCATAAGCTGGATTGACGAAAAATATCGTCAGGTATTCGAGGAAGAGACAATCGGTCTCGAGCGCCGCAGGGCAAACGATACGTCCTGCACGATTGAAGATTTGCAGGGAATACTCAAAAATCTTTATATAATGGACGGTAATGACTGGGTCGGCCGTGGCCAGGTTCAGGACACAACGTTGTCCGCGACAATAGCCGCGTATGAACGGTTTATTGACAACTGGAAAAAGGAATCCTCATCATGAAAAGACTTTTTGTACTGCTACCAATTTTGTTGGTACTGTGTGGCTGCTCCATCCAGAAAATGGCTTTTAACGCGACTGCCGACATGCTCGCTCCCCCGGCCGCTTCCCTTCCCACCGATGGAAATAATCCCATGATTGCGCTTACCGGCGAAAACGATCCGGAACTTGTTGCCGCTTTTTTCCCGACTGCGCTCAAGCTCTATGAAATTCTCCATTTGCAGAATCCCGGGCACGAAAACCTCGCAATCATGACCGGTCAGTTGTACATCATGTATGCAAATGCCTTTGTTCAGGGTCCTGCCGAACAGCTGCCATTCGATGAATTCACCCGTCAAAACACCGAGTATGCCCGGGCGCAGAACTTTTTCATGCGCGGTCGGACCTTTGTCCTTAAAGCGCTCGACGCCCGCTATCCGCGCTTCAGTGAAACGGTATTTTCTTCCGACCGTGAAGCCCGCGCCGCGTTGCTCGCTTCCTGCAAAAAATCAGACACCGATGCCCTGTTCTGGGCGGCATCCGGTCTTTTCGGCGCATTTTCCCTGAGTCCCATGGATACCGAGTATCACGCGCTGGTTGAGGGCTCCCTCGCGATGATTGAGCGTGCCGCGGAGCTTGATCCGGCGTTCAACAACGGCGGAATCTGGGAGATTCTCATGACCTTCTATGCGGCGGCTCCGGATTCTCTCGGCGGCGGTCGTGATAAAGCGCTTGCAGCCTACGAAAAGGCACTGTACCATTCTGGAGGAACCAGTCCTTCAACGCATGTGGGATATGTTCGCGCATTCTGCATTCCGGCACAGGATGGTGAAGGTTTTGATGAGCATATTGAGAAAGCATTGGCTATCGACCCGGATACACAGCCGGAGAACCGCCTTGTTATCATTATTACACAACGCCAGGCCCGGTGGCTCAAAGCCAACAAGGGCGAATTCATACTTGAATAGGAGCAAAACATGTCCATGAAAAAAGTTGTCTGCGTACTGCTGGCAGGTCTCGTTCTTTGCGGCTCGGCCGTTGCACAAAAGAAGGTTCATCTCAAGATCGCGTCCATGGCTCCCTCCCGGTCTCCATGGGATATCGAACAGCGCGCCCTTGCACAGGAATGGTCGGAGATAACGAATGGACAGGTTTCCATCACGTTCTATGACACACTGTCACTCGGGGGAGAGAAAAGTGTTATCCAGCGAATCCGGTCTACCCGCCCGGGACGGCGCGCGGTTCTTGACGGCGCGATTTTCAGTACCATCGGGTTGAACGAACTCGCTCCCGAAGCCAATGTTTACACGCTTTCCATGCCCTTCCTCATCCAGAATCAAACAGAACTCGATACGGTTCTCAACCGGTTTGACTACGAATTGAAAAGCGCCTTCCGCAAGTCGGGTTTCGAGGTTATTGCCTGGACCAATGTCGGATGGTTCTCGTTTTACACCAAGGACCGTTTTTCCAATCTTGAGGAACTCAAGACCATACAAATCGCCTCGGCCGGTCTCGACAGTCCCGTCCTCGGAGACAGCTTCCGTGCGGCAGGGTTTTCCATCGAAGACATGCCTGCGGACCGCGTCCTCCAATCGCTCACCAGCTCAAGCGGTGTCCGCGGATTCTTCGGAGTGCATCTGTATGCGTATGTAACCGGCCTTTCCAAGCAGATCACCTATAGCCTCGACGCGAAACTCTGCCCGGTTATCGCCGGGCTGGTCCTGTCAAACGAGGCCTGGGCCATGATCCCCGATCAGCACAAACCCGCAATGATGGCGGCGGTTGAACGAATGCGTAAACGGCTTTCAGAATCGCTCGAAGCCTCCGACCAGCGATATATCGACAACATGAAGAAGGAAGGAGTAACCTTCATAACGCCCACACCGGCCGAACTCGTTCAATGGGACAAGTCTTTTTCGGCAGATATCGAGAAGATCAACCGCTCGGTACCCGGTGCCCTGGACATGCCTTTTTACCGCAAGATTCAGGACACGCTGGGCAAGGGACGGAATTAATCCATGATCAGAAAACTTGTGTATGCGACAGCGCTCGTCCTCGCAGCCGCTCTTGCGGTTCTGCCCCTCTTCTTCAAGCTGCTCACGGCAACCGGGTTGGCGACCATTCCGTCATCGGACCGGATGCTCGTGCATCTCGTATTCATGTTCGGCTGTATTGCCGGCGTAATCACCAGCGCGAAAAACAAACAGTTGAGCCTTGGTGTTGTACATGAAGCACTGTCACCGCGAATTCAGCCGTTTGTTCTGCCCGTTCAGAAATGCATTACCACAACCGTACTCACCGCGCTCTTTCTCGCGTCCTTTTCTGAAATTTTCATGGCTTTCCTTCCGGGAGATACCCTCTGGGGAATACCCCTCCAGCTGATTTTTGCGTTCATCCCGGTCATGTATCTGGGCATGCTGCTTCTCGCCGTTACCCGGGAACGGATGATCATCGCTTCGGTTACGGGTATCGGTATAGGATTCTTTATCGCCACCGGTCCCGTATTCGGCATCCTGTATTCACTGTTCGGCCTTGAGGACGCGCCCCTGCTCACCGCGATTCTCGCGATCTGGGAACAGGCCGCATCGGTCCTCCTGTGGCCGCTGGTACTCCTTCTTATCGCCTCAGCCATTTTCGGAACGCCGATTTTTATAGCCCTGAGCGGTATTACCTATGTCGCGTTCAGTCAGGGCGGCGGGTATGTCGAGATGATCCCGCTCGAATCCTACGGAATTCTTACCGACAAGAGCATCGCGGCAATTCCCCTGTTTACCCTTGCAGGCTACCTCCTTGCCGGAGGCAGCGCCGGTAAACGACTCCTTGATGTAGTAAAAAACAGCGTCGGCTGGATACGCGGCGGTCCGGTAATCGCGGCGGTCCTGGTTGCGACTTTTTTCACCACATTCACCGGCGCGTCGGGTGTTACCATACTCGCGCTAGGCGGTCTTTTGACCGTCATTCTCACCGGAAGCAGCTATTCAAAAAGCGATGCCGAATCCCTCATCACCTCATCGGGATCCATCGGCATGCTCTTTCCGCCGAGTCTGGCTATTATAATCTATGGAACCACGAACATCTTCTCGGTCAACATGTTCGATCTGTTCAAGGGAGCCCTCATTCCCGGCGTGCTCATGGCCCTGGCGATGATTCTCGTCGCCATATTACGCGACCGCTCGGTCCACCGCGACCCCTTCTCAGTGAAGGAACTGACGGTCTCTCTCATGAACGGCGCAGGTGAAATTCTCCTGCCCGTCCTTATTGTCGCGGGGTTCTTTTCCGGAGCGCTCTCCCTCATGGAGACCGCCGCTTTTGCCGCGGTCTACGCCTTCGTGCTTGAAGTGTTCATCCGCAAGGACTATTCGCTGAAAGAGGGAGTAAAGGTCATTCTCAAGAGCATCCCGGTTGCGGGTGGCATCCTCGTCATCATAGCGTCCGCGAAAGGCCTGGCCTACTTCCTTATCGACGCAGGGATCCCCATGCTCCTTACCGACCTTGTCATGACCTTTGTAGAGTCGAAATATGTATTCCTGCTCCTGTTGAATATCTTGCTCATCATTGTCGGTTGTCTCATGGATCTCTACTCGGCCATTCTGGTAGTATCACCGCTGATCATCCCGGTAGCGGAGTCGTTCGGTATACATCCGGTACACACCGGGGTCATATTCCTTACCAACCTTTCATTGGGATTCTTAACCCCGCCGGTCGGTATGAACCTGTTCATCGCGAGTTATACCTTTAACCGCCCGGTCATGCAGATTGCCCGAAGCATTCTGCCCTACCTGCTAATACAGTTTGTCATTTTGATGCTGGTTACCTACGTACCGGTATTCAGTACTATTCTGTTGTAATGCCAAAGAGGGTTTTCGCGTTGGCGTAAACCTGCTCTGCAAGAGCCGCCGCTTCCGTTTCACGGTAGTCGGCGGCTTTTTCGTATACATACCGGACATGCCAGGGCGTATTGACCGCGCCCCGGTGCGGAACCGGCGTCATATAGGGCGCGTCGGTTTCGAGAAGAAGGAAATCGTCGGGAACATAGGCCACCAGGTCCCGCATCCGTTCGATATCGGCAGTCATCTTCGGGAAGGTGATATTTCCGGGAAAGGAAATATACCAGCCCATGTCGAGAAATTCACGAGCTTCCGGAATACCGTATGAATAGCAGTGAATAACTCCCCGGTGATAGTCCATGTTTCGCAAGATTGACCGGGTAACGTCAAAAGCCTCCCGGGAATGTACGATAACCGGAAGTTGATATGTCCGGGCCAGCTCAATCTGACGTGAAAAAAGCGATTCTTCTCCGGCAAGATCGTCTGTCCCCGGACCATCAACCGAAACGTCATCGTGAGAAACCCCCGTACCGTTCCAGTAGCGGTCAACGCCGCATTCACCGAGGGCCGCAAATGCGGTTTTTCCCGCGGAAGCCCGCGATCTCGCATGGGTGATCATTGTCTGAATATCGCTTTCCAGAAGAGCCAGCACCTCGTCCTGATTGGCTATTGAATCGGCATCCGGCCAGATTCCACAGGTAAAATGAACAAACTCGGGAAGTACGCCGTTACCGGCTACAATCAACGTTTCCATCCGCGCGCCAAGATCGCCTGCGCGCGTTCCTATATCAAGTGCGGCACGATACCCGTCACGCTCCATATCGGCTAAAACTTCACTAACAACTATTCCCCTCGAGGCAATGTGTGAAAAATGACAATGTGTATCCGAAAACATTATTGACCTCTCTCCGTCATTTAGGTAGTATACCAAAAAGGCCGGAGTGGTGGAATTGGTAGACACCAGGGACTTAAAATCCCTTGCTGAGCAATCGGCGTACGGGTTCAATTCCCGTCTCCGGCAAAAAAAAAGAATCGTCCATGGGAACGATTCTTTTTTTCGTTTAACGGAACTCTTAGCGCTTCATTTCTTCCAGAGTACCCTTCATTGTCAGAATACCTTTTTTGTATTTGACTTTCAGGGTGCCTTCAAACCAGCGCGAAGCAGATACGGCACGGGTATCGGGTACGAGCGTAATCTTGTCCCAATCCAGATCCGCACCTTTTGAGCCGTCTGTTCCAGCCTTTACAAACTCTTCCTTGATGATAAACTTTCCACCCACATTGTCGGCGAGTCCGCGTGCTGCACGTGCGTCGCTTACGGCGTTGTAATTTCCCTTTTTATCAGTCTTGAGTTCGTAGGCCACTCCACGGTGGACAAAGCGTATCACCAGACCCTGTTTGGTTTCTTCTACAGTAAAGTTGTCACCAATGGCGATACCAAACGGTGACACCGGGAAAAGCAGAAGGTTCCGCAGAGCAGCAGGAAGAGCGGCATTCTTTGTGATTTCATTATCATAGCGGGCCACATCAAAACCGTATGTCGATCCGGCAACGCTCGCACCGCTGGCAGCGTCATACTTGTCCTTGATTACTTCTTTGCCCAACGACCAGTTCAGATAGTTTGCGGTATCATCTTTGTCTACATTGAAGCGGAAATCAATCCGAAGGTCCTGTGCAAAGAGTCCTGTAGCAGCAATCACCAACAGAACAGAAATAAATACTCGTTTCATCGTTACTCCTTGTTCTAAATATAGAAAAGAGGAACTTGTTTGTCAAGTATTCTTAGTAAAATGATAGTATTATTTAGTTAATTTCCGAAGGTTTCCTGTTCACATGGCATGGTCGAGAAATCGGGTTGTTCTAGGGCTTCCTGTGCGTCAATACGCCGTTCCTCGCAGGAAATACGATGACGAATAAGAAGCACCCCAGAAACCATGAGCAACGGTGTCAGAACCGAGAATAGGGCAAGAAGTGCATGCAGGCCCCGCTCGATCAGTGAGCCGAAGTAGTATCCGGCTGAAAGCCAGAGTACGGTTGAAATGAGCGCGGAAAGTCCATCGTAACGCGCAAAAATCCTGAACGGCATGCGGAGCAGCCCGGCGGCGATCATTACCGGAGCGCGAATTCCCATGACGAAACGACAAAAAAACGCGATGCGGGGACCGCGCCGTTTGAAATAGCGTTCACTGGCATAGATTTTTTTCGGTTTCACCAAACTCATGAAAAGCTTTGACGAAAGAAGACGAAAACCGAAGTATTTTGCGACAACATAATACACAATATCCGAACCGAATATTCCCGGATACGCGACAAGCAATACCAGCAGAAAATTGGAGTTGCGCGCATGAGCCATCAAACCGACCAGGACGAGCGCGATCTCTTCCGTAATGGGAAGTGAAAAACTGTAAATCAGCAAAAAGACAAAGAATCCAAGAAGAAGAAACTCATCGGGCATCGTCTGTAAAAATTCGGGCATTTCCATTACGTGAAAGGCCTCCAGACCCTGAATACTCCGTTCATTTTTGTATGACCGGTTCCACGGCGACTGCACGCTCCGGTGACGTTCCAAAAAGCGTTACACCCAGACACTCATATACCCGCCGCGCAGTTCTCATAAACTGCAACACCAGCGCATGGGCGGTATCAACAAACAACACCACCATGGGAAAAAGCAAAAGCCAGGCGGGAAGCGGAAGAATGATGGCGTTTACAAATAGAACAGAAAGCATGAAGAGTAAACATATTGCCAGATCGGGATAAAACCGGGGCAAAGCGAGACCGGTAAGCCGGACACGCAATAAATCACCTACATGACGCGAGCCCGTGAACCCGATGGCCAAAAGCCCGGAAATCAAGGCGAAACGTTCTCCCAAGACAGGCGCGGTAGCAACAATCCAGAGGATGATGGGGATGTAATACAACGACTCAACCAGTATTTCCCGCAACCCCATGAACCGGTACGTAATAAGAACCCGGAAAATCTGATAGATAAAATTCAACCCGACACCAAACACTACGATCCCTATGGGAGGGATACCGATACCCGGAAGCGGAGCTGCCCAAAAATCATATCCGAGTATGGAGATAAAAAACAGAAGCGCCCAATAGACAAAAATGCCCTCGTCCGTGGAAACCGGACCGAAGTACATGACATTGGTTTTCATAACTTCACGCAAGGCGAGCCAGTCGGCAATACCCGCCAGAATGATGATTGCGATACCCCAGCTGAGCGGAATGACCGGAAACGCGGCGATTGCACCGAGCGGAAAGAAAAAGACATTGAACGAGTCAAACCAGTGATCCACAAACTCACCGAGAGGACCGCAGGATCCCGCACGTTTTGCCTGGCGGCCATCAAGATTATCCACCGTGTGGTAAAAAAACACGGAAAACGACGCCAGGGCAAACACAATACGATGATGCGGAAGATCAACACGGTCTCCCAGAACCACCAGCAAAATAAGGGCAAACCATGAGCCCAGATTTCCGGTCATACTGAGAAGATTCGCAGACATGGCGGGCGGTATAAACCTGAACGCATAATTCAGCCAATACCGGAAGACCTTGTCAAACAACGAGTGACTGACTGATTTATACTGATACGCGTAAATACGCTCGGGTTCAGAGTATTTTTCCATAATTTGAACCGAGTATACTCCCCTATACGGGAAAATGCAAGCTGAAGAACCGTCACCCTTCAATTCCGGGGACGTGTACAGGCAAACGCGACGCCTTTCAACTTCGAGGAAGTTCAAAAGTAAACGCGGCACCCTTCCGGCTCTCGGGCTCAAGCCTGACCGAACCGCCGTGCGCAAGCGCGATGTGCTTCACGATTGCCAGCCCGAGACCGGTTCCGCCGGTCTCACGGGAACGTGCCTTGTCAACACGATAGAAACGCTCAAAAAGGCGTGAACGATCACGTTCATCAATTCCCGGCCCCTGATCCGCCACGGTGATGCGTACAGAAGCCCCCTCGGCATTGATGGACAGGGAAATGACCCCGCCGGATGCACCATACTTGACCGCGTTATCTACCAAATTGTATATGGCCTGACGGAGCAAACCCGGATGCGCCCGTACCTCAACAGCGGATAAACCGGTTTTCTCAAAAACAACATTCGCCTCATCCATCCGCGGCGCAAGCTCTCCCCGAATGCTTTTTTACTGCTATCAAAATTGTTGAAACCAAAACCAGATAAATAGCGATCAAACTACAAGATGCCGGGCGACCCAACCGTTGCCCGGCTGGCCCTGTTCCGGTACCACACCCGTCCGGAAACACACCACCGGCGGGTTTTTCTTTCTTCTTAACCAGATTTCTTCCATCCACTCGGCCTGTTGTACCTGATGAGTCCACACATGCCGCTTCGTGTATAGCCGTTCGAATGCTTTTCGGGCCTCTCTCGCTGCAAGAAGCCCGACCATATCCGCATGCGTCTTCGTTTCCGCTCTCGCCACCCGGTTGTCGATCCGGTAGGGCTTGCGGAAGGTGTGGTACCCAAGCGTTATCACCATTCGCGCCATCGTCATCCCCGCCTCCCGGTCTCCC
>MWCL01000076.1 GCA_002070025.1 Spirochaetes bacterium ADurb.Bin215 | reverse complement strand
GAGTTTCGTTACCCGCTGTTGCTGTGGAGTACTCATACGCTTCGCTCCAGTTTTTCAGTCAGCGCCGAAAGCAACGCGACATTCCCGGCGGTCTTCTCTTCTTCAATCTTTCCCCGCAGGTAGCCTATTGCATGGACAATCGCCTGTTTCTCCACATCCTTGTTCAGGTAAAACAGACGGTCGCCGATCTTCGCGTAGTAGCAGGGGTTGTCGTTGTATTCGGCGAGTTTTTCGCTTGACTCAGCGGCCGCCTCCGCGTCTGCTATTTCATCCCTGCTGGTCAGCCGGGTATTGTTCTCCCGTTGTATGACGTGTGTCAGTTCATGGAGTAAAATGGCGTCGGTCAGGGTTGTACCTTCGTTGTAGGCTTCCTCCCGTACATAGACGTCCGTCCCGCGCGCGGCGGCGACGGCGCCCATTTCCCTGAGTTCTTCCTGTACGCGTCCGCCACGGTGCAGGGTAACCTCGGGTAGTCGCTCTCCAAGTAGTTGCTCATACTTGAACTGAAGGGTGTCTTCAAGTTTCCATGTGCGCTCATTCGTTTTGTGGGGATAGGGATGCCCCTGGTCATAGTTTCCTTTCAGGTATGAATCCTGTTCATTTTCACCAAGCGCTTTTTTCAGCGTGTGCAAATAGCGGGTCGCGGAGCAAAGTGATAGTGTCAAGTCATACAGGGAATGTATCATAACAGTTTCTCCTTTGCCTCAGTAAGGAATGTATCTACAAGCTTCTTGCCGATCTTCTCGGGGTTATCCGGCTGTTTTTCAATGGTCCCCTCCGCGTGTCCCACATCGTGGGTGTCGCTTCTCGCGAGGGCGGGGGTTCTTTCTTTGGCGAGCATGGCCTTGTCTTTTTCGTAGTTCGCCTCAATGCGTTTGAGACGTTCTATTTCGGTATCCTTGGCGCTTCGCGCGGGTGACGTCGGCACTGCGACCGCGCTTCTGGCGGCTGTCGCCGACGCCGGGGCGCGAGCTGGCGAAACGGGTGTCGCCGGGGAGCCCGTTGTCATGGCGCTCGCTGACGGTACTGTCGCCGAGCGGGAACTTCGTGATGTCATGATGGGGGCGACTTCGTCTACCGATACCCGGGGGGAGTCGCCGACAGAGGGTATGTTTCCCGCGGTTCGGGGAGCCTTGATGACCGGCGGAGTCAACCGCGCCGGGGATGTAAATGATGAGGCGTAAACCGGGCGGACATCCTGTCCCCGGACTTCACGGAGGTACCGGGAAAGGTCCGCTTTCTGGTAACCGGATTCGATAAAGCGAGGGATAGACGCGAAGGCGTTTTGGCCCGCCGGGGTTGAAAGATTGAACGCCGCGTCGCTCCGTGAGCCGATTCTCCGGGCGAGTTCCTTCCGGAGGTCTTTCGCGGTTGATACGCTCCTGATCGATTCTTTCACCTCGGGGAGGAGTGCGGCCGCTTCGGGCGACTTGCCGTCGGGGATTGTGATTGAACGGAGGAGCTCGGCGGCTTTTTCGGCTTCCATCGCCGTATACCCGTAGTCTTTGATCAGGGCGGGGGCCGAGAGACCGGCGAGGTGAGCGAGGCTTGTCGCGGCGTTGCCGCCGCCGAATACCACGGTGGCCGAGTCGGGGAGGTTCGCCGCGAGTTGGGTTCCTGCGCGGTCAAGGAGTACCGTGTCGCAGTCGTTGTCCGTTTCACGAGCGGGAAGGGCATACACCGGAGTGGTGTCTTCTTCTGTTCTGTTGCCACGGAGGATGGCCACTGCTTCTTCAAGGTTTGTGTCGGTGAGTCCCGAATTCCTGAATCGTGATGACTTCATGAATGCCGTTTTGCCATGGGCGGAGGAGAGCGCGTAGGCAATGTCGGGACGGGTGTCGGCTAGTTGTGAAAAAGCAGTGGCAAACCGCGTGCTGGTTTTGTTTGTTTTGAGTGCTTGTCGTACCGCCGGGAGAATGTCGCTCTTTACGGTATCGGTGCGTAATTCCGGCACGGTGATTCGGGAAAGGAATGAGTTCGTGCGTTTTGCTTCCCGTTCGGTAAATCCGTAGGTGGATACAAGGCGGGGAACGGTCAGTTTTCCGAGCGAGGCGAGTGTGGTGTCGGTCTGTTCCGTGTCCCCTATGATGAGTGCCGGGATTAGTGTTTCGTCTTCGTTACCGCCGGGAAGGTTCACGCGTAGGGTTGTTCCGGCTGTTTCTACCAGGATTGACTCAGGGGTTCCTGGTTTCCTGGCCGCACGTAGCGAGATCGGGTCAACGCTTCGCGTGATTTCCGCGCGGACCGGCTCGGGGAATCCCCGGGGCTTTGTTTTGGTGATCGCAACCGTGTCGGTTCTGGATATGTACTGCGGTTCAATGGTCCTGACCGTTTCTCCGTTGATGATTGTCGTGGGCGTATACGGAAACGGTTTGTTTTTAGTTGTTTCAACCATGGAAGCAAGCGCATCCCGTGAAAGGCCGGTATTTCTGAACCTGGTACTCCGTTCATACGCCTTCAGTCCGGTATCCGAAAAAAGATTGTAGGAAACGTCCTGACGCGCGTCGAGTGTTTTGAGGAACGTATTCTTGAAGGAAGCAAACCCTTTGCCGCCGCTTTTTTTCAGCGATTCTTTAATGAGTGAAACAAAGGCGGGGAGAGTCGCCGTGTTAGTTATATGGATGGTGTCCAGGAATGCCATTGTTTTTTCCGCTTCTTTGGCATTATTACCGAACTGTTTTCGTATTTCCGCGACCCGTATGCCCGAATCGGCGAGTGAGGTACCGCCAAGTCCTCCTACTATAACGACGGGTTCCGTGGTGTCAACCACACGGTCAAGCGGTATGCTTTTTTGCTGGTAGTTTCGTTCGGCGGCGGAATCAATCACTTCCCCCAGATCAAGTTCATAATGAACCCGTTCACTTCCTTTCGCGGGAGAGCCATGTACCGCGGCCTGTATGGCTTCTGCGATGGTCATGCCGGTACTCGCGGAAATTTCACGGTAGTTGGAAAGTACATTTTCTATTGACTTCCATTCTTTCCCGGAAAAAGATGTTGTATCCAGTAGTGATTCTGCTACTTTGGCCCCACCCTTTGGAAGCTGTTGTCTCTTTTCGAGATCTTTCAGGAATCGCAGACGGGATTTCGGGTCTCCGGGCGATACTGTTTGCGCGCTGTCGCCAAAGACTCCCGGGATTCCGGACGTGACCAGTGAGGCTCCGGAGTCAGTTATGCTGTGTTCGACTGATCCTGTCGCCAGTGACGCGAAGGTTGTTTCGGTCGTTACTGTGGTGTTTTTGAGTGGTTTGCCTGAAAGTTGTGCATGGACTGCGTCGATCATTTCTCGTTTGCTCATGCCCGTCTTTGCGTACAGATCCCAATTGACGAATATATTCGCGATGGCCGACGCGAACTGTTCTTTTTTTTCTTCGGGAACTACAAGAGAGGACAGATATGTTGTGTCCCCAGGTTGAAGACCGAGAAGTTCAGCGTCGTGTTGCGCTAATGGAGACAGCGGGGCGCTGGTTGTTCCTGTAACAAGTGTATCGGGAATATCCTTGCCAGGCAAACCTTGTGCCTGTATCGCATGAATACTCTTTTCCACATACACGCCAGAGCGTTCATTGGTCTTTTTTTGGAGGATTTCCCGTTCCTGTTCAATACGCGCTGCTGCCGTTGACGCGGGTTCAATGTGTATCGTCCTCGGGGCAAGCGACCCTAGTACATTTTTGTATAATCTGGAAAGTTGTCCGGGTTTCTCTGAGGTTCCATATACAGTGGTAATGGATGTTACCTTCATTGTTTTCATGGTCTCGGCTATTTTTCCCATAATGGCTTTTTGGTCGGTCTCTTTAGCGCCATAGTAATCACCGGATACCGTGTAGTACTGTATTGCGACGGGATTTATGAGTAGTCCCGCAGGATCATACAAAGAAGCCGTGTTTGATTGCTCATTTTTTATCAAATATATTGGGATGACATTTCCTGTATTGTTTGAGTCACGCTGGTTTATCCCTTCATGAAAGTCGTAGCGTTTCCACGTTCCTGTTTCATCAAAGCCGCCTGTCCAGTCTTTCTTGTCCACCGACGTATTGGGATCATACCCTGATTTCCAGTCAAATCCGCTCTTGTCCGAGAGGTTGTTGAACTGCAGTTTTGCTCTATCCGGGCTATAATTCGTGCTGACAGTACCGTCGCCATACAGGTACACCGGAACGGTGTTTGGTTCAAGTTTCTTTTCTAGTGGTGCCGGTTCGGGATTTGCCTTCTTGTATGCCTCCGGAAGGTATCGTGTATGATCGATTCCCTGATTCGCCATTTCAGTTTTTGATATCTGGGTCAGGTTTCCGGTCGTTCCCATGTAGGTCCATAGTACTTTCTGATAGCAGTGAGCCTTGATTACTTCCTTTATGAAAAGATTCAATGCCGGCTCATTCAATGAGGAGCCTTCCAGGAACTCGGCGTCCAGATTCAGGAAAGAGGAGTCCGCGGTATGGAGCCCGCTCATGACACAGTGTGATTCGCACAGTGAACGCGCTTTTTCACGAAGCTCAACGATCTCGGTTTCGCTATGGGCTTCCTCTTTCGCGGTTGCCCACGCCCGGACGGATTCATCGATTTCCCGAGCGATCCCTGAAAAGCGGTTTTCGGTAATATACCACGAGAATTCTTTTAACATACTTTTTCTCCTTGTCTGTACTACTACTCGTCAGGGCGAATCATGGAAAGAATGTACTGCGTCTGTTCCAGTGTTTCGCGATCCCGTGTCTTCTTGTAGGCGCTTTGTATTCTGGTTATCTGTGATAACCAGATACTTCTTTCTCTGGCGGTCATGGTCATAATATCGCTTCGCGTCCAGTGAAACTGGTTTGCTATATCAGCCGCCTCCCGGTACAAGATTTCCGGGGGGCGGCTTATGCTTCCCCCAGTTGTGCAAACGCTCCCAAAAACCGGTGCCCGCATTCCGTGCAGGTTAACGGAACTTTTTTTATGACCTGATGATTGATCTCATGAAGGAAATCAACAAGAAAAGCGAAGTCTACAGGATGCAGTTGCTCAATCGTTTTCCTTGTGATCATTCGTTCATTACCGAGTTCAGTAACCACCTTGCTCAGAAGGACAATATAAAACGCTCCCGATCCACGTTGTACCTGACCGTCGCGCTCTATTTGGAGCAAGTCCTTAACCTGTACCAGACGCATGACTCCCGAGGTTTTTCTTCCTGTCTCGGTTTTTATCCCCGTTCCGCGGGGGAGTGTAAATCTGAACGTAGTTCTGATATTCATTTCATAAATTCCTTATCATGATAGTACTAAAATTCAAGCCGTGAGAAACGGCTGTTCCCGTCATTGCCTGATTCAGGTTGATTTTCTCCAGAATGTGAAGGAGCTTCGCCCTGTTCCTTGCCCGATAATTCCCGGGGGGGCGTTGATCTGATTACCGGGGCATCCCGATTTGTCAGGAGTATTCTCCTGTCCGAAGTATGGACATACACTAGATCGGCTTCAGTTGTAAATTTGTCAAGCTCTTCGAAAGAGTAATTCTTTTTAAGATACGATATAGCCTGAGAAAAATTCTGAAAGTCCGGGTGGGTGTGTGTCGCCGGACCGGTTTCTGTATTGTCATCGGAAAGGAAGAGCGCGAGCGCGTCCGCAAGTGTTTCCTGTGGTATGTCAGACAATGTGTTACGAATTGCTTCTGTATTCAAACGGGCCACTATTTTTTCTCCTCCATGTAGTTCGAGAGCAATGCGCGCGCGGCATCCGGATTTACGAGGTTCTTTTTTTCAGAAATATGAGCTGGTGAAAAACCAACTGTGTTTGTTTCTTCAATATTATCGCCAATATCTCCATGACAATGTGAAAATACACTATCGCGTACTGCGCAGCCACGAAGTGGATATCCGGAGAAACGGCATCCACGGAAGATACATCCGGAAATTGTGGCTCCCGAGAAACCATTCATGCCACAGCCGTATGTTATTTCAAAAAGGCAATTATTGAAAATGCAATTGGTGACTGAAGCGGCGACTGCTTCAATATCTGCGATTGTACAATTTGAAAAAATGACACGGGTGAATGTACTGCGCTGCAAGGTCCCGTTTTTCAGGATTGAAGAATGGAGCGTTGATGAGTTCCACCGGGATTTGATAAGAGAAAGTCCATCAAGGATTGTGGAGTCGAATGAACAATTTGAAAATAACGCGTCAACCATGCTTGCTCGAAAGAAGACGCATTCATTAAAATCCGCGGAATTAAAAACAATATCATTCGCGGATAGCTCGCGAAAATCCGTTTTTGTCCAATGTGCGGGCTTTGTAATCAGCCCGGTCAGGTCGCACCCGATAATCTGGCTATCCGTGATAGTTCCCGTTTGAAGGGTTTCTTCGACAAGGGCACGACTGGAACGTCCGTACAACGCCATATGGCTATTCTCCGTCCTCGTCTGTCTGTTTGTACACGCTCATATCTCTATACATACCTTTCAGGGAGATGGTTGTCGGCGATGAACATCGAGGACAGGTAACGTAAGTACGCTCCGTTGTTTCACCGTTAAGTTCCTTGTAAAGAAGTTGTAGATATAAAAAATCTGCCTCAAACAAATCTTCAATCATTTCGGGAGTAACCGGCGCAATTCCGTCCAGTTCATCGATAACACGAGATAATAGAAGGATGTCCCGATATCTCGGGTTTACACCAACTTCATCCGTTCCCTGTATTTCAAGCTCGTCGAGAGTTGTCGCGAGATGCATACTGCCCTTTCTGTGTATACCATCCTGGAGAGAGAGGCCAAGCGGTAAATAAAACGTAATTGATTCAGTCATCAGTCTTCACTCGTTATTCGTACATGTTCAGCATCGTTGCTTTCATAAAAAGACGATTTCTTTTCACGTTCAGTCACTACTCCAATGCTTTCCTCTATTTCCTTTGTCAAATCGAGACAGGAAGATCCTTTGGCTCCATGTACATTGATGGATACTTCTCCGTCATTGGAAATAGTGATTTCCAATTCCTGTTTTCCGGACATGCTCTTACACTCCTTGTTTTCTTAATTTAACGCGATTGCGGAACCCTTTAATGAAAGGTCCTGGCTCGCAGTAATGTCCATTTTTTTCTTCCCCGCGATTTGGAGTTCCTCCGCGGACACGTTCAATTTCTTTTTCGATGTTACCGAGATTTCTTCGGCGGTTATGTTTATCAGGCCCTTTGCCCCGATTGTAATGTTCGATTCCGTTGTGAGTGAAATGAGTTCTTCTTTAACATCAAATTCAAACCGTGTTTTTTTATCGGATGTAATGATCTGAATTTTTTCCGCATCCCCGGAATCATCAAAAATAAGCATATTTCCGCTACGACTTTTTATATAATGGAGAGAATTCTTTCCGTCATCATTCAAATCAGCGGCGGTGTTCTCATCTGTTACCGGAGGGATCGCGTTTTCGTTCCATAACGATCCAAGCACAATTTTTCTGTTGTTCTGATAATCAAGGGTAACAACAAGGACTTGATCGTCAATATCTGGAGTCATGGCCAGTCCGGAATCAGGACCGGCAAACTGCGTGAGAACAGGAATCCATTCTGTAGAAACTTCCTCTTCTTCATTTTTTGTTACACGGATTCTGTTCAGTCCGTCAGGATCCTTGTTGTCGCAAACTTTTCCAAGATAATAACGGGGAAACATTTTCTCCTCCAAACTTTGTAATCAATACTTTATGATAACACGTTTTTCAAAGTAAAGTAGTTATCGTAATATCCGATGGAAGGGATCAGAACAGCAGGTTTACAAAGGAACAACTCGCAACTGTTCTTTCAGAGACCGGATTGCCGTTGTATTCAATTGGCATTCGGGTTTTGGGAAGTCAGAGTCTCAGTAATTTGAATGAGATGTCAGATATGACGGGTGGAACCTATCTCTATTCGACAAAAATCGCGAATATTCCGGATAATCTCAAGGCAATAACAGAGATAATTAATCAATGTTACATGATTAGTCTGCGTATACGTGGCGTTCGCTCCGACGGTATGCCGCATTATCTTGAAGTAACTGTTGATGAACGTGATTCATACGGTAAGGGCGAGAAAACATTTATCGCGGTAAGGAATCCAATCCCGAAGTGGATGAAGATTCTTTTTGTCATATTGATTGTTCTTGTATTGTTGATTTGCGTTGTTTTTTGGATCCTGTACCGGATACGGGCGAGGAAGCTGATGGGCATAACCAGGAGACGTTGTCCCGACTGTGGGAATCGCATGAAGGATTCCTGGGACACTTGCCCCTTCTGTAAGTATTTGCCCAATATAAAAAAGAAAAAAAGGAAGGGAAAGGATGCCTGAGCTGGTTGTTCCCGGCATATATGTTGATGAACAAAAATATACACTAAATCCTTTAAAAATAGATACTCGCTGTGTCGCGGCGTTTGTCGGTATCGCCGAAAAAGGTCCTGTTAATGAACTTGTCATGCTCAAGAGTTTTGATGACTATCTCAAGTTTTTTGGCGGATTTGATACCGCGGGTGTTCTTCCCTTTTCGGTGTACACTTATTTCAAGTGTGGAGCGCAGGAATGCGCTGTGGTACGGGTTGTCGATGAAAAGACGGCAAGTCCCGCGTCCGTTACCCTCAAAGCAAGAAATGGCGGAGTTCAGCTAACCGCCCGATCTGTAGGTCATTGGGGTAATTATCTTTCATTCCGTGTGTGGCATGAGAAGGAACGCGCCGGTTCTTTTCGTAATGCTGATTGGGACAACGGGACCTGGATTGAGCTGGACGATCATATGGTCGAAAAGAATGATGTTATCGTGTTGACTCTTCTGGGTAGGGAAATGGAACGATGTGTTCAAGCCGTAGAGGGCGCACGGCTTTATCTGTCCGAACCGGTACGTTTGTTATGTCGTATCAAGGATTCACCGGAAAACCTTGTGATAGACAAAGCGTTCTTTTCATTATCGGTGAGCCATAAACAACAGGTAGAGAATTTTCTACATCTTTCGGTGAATCCCGATTCGGACCGATTCTTCCTTGATTACGTCAATAGTCGGTCTTCCCTGTGCGGTATTACGGCTGATCCCGGAGTTGGACTTCCTAGACCTGTATATTCTTTACATGCGTCCGGGGGATGTGATGGAATAACCAGTTTGACCGCCGGCGACATGATTGGCTCATACACCGCTCCTGGAATCGGTACAGGTCTGGGTTGTTTTGAAGGTCGGGATGATATATCTCTGGTTGCCGCTCCTGA
The DNA here is from genome assembly GCA_002070025.1 of Spirochaetes bacterium ADurb.Bin215. GTDB lineage: Bacteria > Spirochaetota > Spirochaetia > Treponematales > Treponemataceae > Teretinema. The sequence continues at coordinate 1,562 of MWCL01000076.1, read as the reverse complement.
CGCCATCTGGTTTCTGTCGTTGGCGGGTCTTTCAGCTGACGAAAAGAAAAAATCATTTACCGCCGTACAACGGGCGTTAGTGGATCATGCGGAACGGTTTCCCGGACGATTCGCCGTACTTGACGCTCCTAATACCAATGATTCACTTGATGTCATTACCTGGGCAAATTCGTTCGATACTCCACACGCCGCCGCGTATTATCCGTTTATAGACGTTATTGATCCTCTTGATCCCTATGGAGCGAATACCGTGAGGATACCGCCTTCCGGCGCGGTTTGCGGGTGCATCGTCGCGACCGATGGAGAAAAGGGAATTTTCCACGCGCCGGCCAACATTGTTGTTCAGGGCGCCGCTGGCATTTCCATCCCGGTAGCGGATACTGAATATGAGATTCTATACCCACGGGGGATAAACCTTCTGAAGTATTTCCCCGGCAAAGGCATAAAAATTTGGGGCGCACGAACATTATCGTCGGATCCGGATTGGCAGTATATCAACGTTCGCAGAACATTCTCCCGCATTTCACAAAGCATCAAGCGCGGTACGCAATGGGCTGTCTTTGAGACAAATGACCGGAACCTTCGAAAGCGTGTTGTACGGCAAGTATCCGGTTTTTTGCTGGATTTGTGGATGGAGGGGTATTTGTCGGGAAGTACCGCCGAGCAGGGTTTTTATGTGCGCTGTGATGATGAACTGAATCCCCCTGAGAAAATTGATGAAGGAATACTGACCGTTGAGGTTGGTATGGCGATTGTTAAGCCCGCGGAATTTTTCAAGATAATCATTACCGCCGAGAAAGAAGGGGCGAGTGTTTACATAGACAATGAGTAGTGTGGACCGATAAACAAGGAGGACCAAAATGGCAGATGACGCGAAAGTATCGTCGTATTTGTTCACTGTGGAAATTGACGGCATTGAGACCGCGCGATTTCAAAAATGTGAGGGGCTTGAGGCTGAAACCTATGTGTACGAGATAGAAGAGGGCGGACTGAACACATCTACACATAAATTCTATGGGCGTACCCGATATCCGAACCTTATTCTGGAGAAAGGGATAACGGAAAATGAGGCTTTGTTCAAATGGTACAAGGAGACCGTTCTTGAAGACCGGAAAATTGAACGCAAGAACGGATCAGTGATCCTCAAGAATACGGAAAACCAGGAAATAAAGCGATGGAATTTTTTCCGTGCGTTCCCGTGTCGATGGATCGGTCCGCGACTCGAAACGAATCTGGGAAGCGAATTTGCCGTTGAAAGAATTGAAATAACACACGAAGGCCTGATGGTCGACGGAAACTGACAGGAGGTAGACATATGGCGCTGGAAAAAGCCATTATTTCGAATCTGGATACCGGAGATGATATTCAGGTCTTGTTCAACCCGAAAGAATATGTGATTGAGAAAAAAACCCCGTGGAGTGAAGTCGCTGTTTTTGGCATGGATTCACCACCGGTACAGTTCACAATGGGAGAGCGGAAACGGTTGTCCATGGAACTGTTCTTTGATACATCGGAAGAGAAGACTGATGTACGGGAACATATCGGAAAAATCGAGACACTCA
>MWCL01000075.1 GCA_002070025.1 Spirochaetes bacterium ADurb.Bin215 | reverse complement strand
GAAAAAAGCACTCGTCATGGTTCCCACCCGGGAACTGGCGGTCCAGGTTGAAGAAGAAGCACGTATTGTCGGCTCAGGCGTATCACTCAAGTCTGCCAGTTTTTACGGCGGCGTCGGCTATGGCCGTCAGCAGGAGCTTTTGAAGAAAGGGGTTGATATCATCATCGGAACCCCCGGACGTGTTATCGACCTGCAGGAGTCCGGAACCATGGACCTGAGCCAGGTCGCGTTTCTCGTTATCGATGAAGCGGACCGCATGTTCGACATGGGCTTCTATCCCGATCTGCGCAAGCTCATCAAGGTGCTTCCCAAGGCCGATCAACGCCAGACCATGCTCTTCAGCGCAACGCTCAATTCCTGGGTCAAGAATCTGGCCTGGGAGTACACGGTCAACGCAAAAGAGATAACCATCGAAGCGGAAAACGTTACCGTAGACGAGATTGACCAGCTGCTCTACCACATCCCGAGTAACGAGAAAATGCAGTTGCTGCTCGGACTCATCCGGAACAACAATCCCGAAAGCCTCATCATCTTCTGCAATACCAAGAAGATGAGTGAAATTGTCGCCAAGCGGCTCAAAATCAACGGCTACGAATCTGACTTTATCATCGGGGATTTGCCCCAGTCGAAACGCCTGCAGGTAATCGAGTCGTTCAAATCGGGATCGCTCAAGTGTCTCGTGGCGACCGACGTGGCGGCGCGTGGTATCGACGTTGACAGTCTTGCCATGGTAATCAACTTCGATCTCCCCAATGAAGCGGAAAACTATGTGCACCGCATCGGACGGACGGCTCGAGCCGGTAAAACCGGAAAAGCGTACTCACTGTGCTCCGAACAGGATGTGTACAACCTTCCCGCGATTGAAAAGTATATCGAAAACAAGATTCCCTCGGCTGTCGCCGCTCCCGACGACCTCGCAGAGGACAAGAGCGCCGGCGTATACATCAGAACCGACCGGTATGACAGCGATTATGACGACTTTGATTCCGACCGCGGACGCTCCGGCGGACGACGCGACTCCCGCAGCGGCGGTCGCGGACGTCCGGATACCCGTCGTGGACCTTCCGCCGGCCGGCGCAATTCCAGCGACGGCCGGCGCGATTCCCGCGACGGTGGACGAGGACGCCCGGACACGCGGCGTGGACCTTCCGGCGATGCGCGGCGCGACAACCTGCACGCACCGTCCGGTTCGGGACCGGGACGACCTCCGGCAGGCGACCGGCCGCAGGGCGGACGAAACCGCTTCCCCGACCGCGGACGGGACGAATCACGGTCAGCGGCAGGAGCCAATGAACAGGATATTTCGAAGCTCAGTTTCGAAGAGCGCATGGCATACTACAAAAGCAAATACGGGAAGGGACAAAACCCCGCTTCTCCGGGACAAAAGTCTGCTTCCGGCCAGAAACGAAAAGATCATGATCCCCGTGATACACGGCCTGCAGGAAAAGGTGGACAGAAGCCCCGCGGCAACCGAAACGAAGCGGTCAAAACCCCGACTGAACCGAAGAAACAGGTCGTGGGTGGAGTCGGCATAAAGAGCGTGATCAAGCGCCTTTTCAGCAAGAAGTAACGTCCGGGTACCCAAGGTGAACAATCCCCGATGAAACTGCGCACGAAAGCGGAATCGCTTGTTTACATTCATCTTTCGAATATCTGCTTTGCCGCGACGGCAATACTGATAAGCGCGCTTTCACCGGATTATGACGGATGGTTCACCGCGTTCGCCCGTTTTGCCGTCGGCGCCATGCTGGGCTTTTCCCAGCTCGGCGCGACGAAAACCCCCTTCAGGATAGTCAAACTCAAACCCTGGCTCGGCCGCGGCCTTTTCGGCGCGGTTGCCATGATTCTCTATTACATTTCGATATCACTGGGAACTCCGGGCCGGGCAAGCCTTTTCAACAACAGCTTCCCCATCTTTGTCGCCATCATTTCAATTGTCGCCCTGCGTGAGAAAGTACGGCTCTCAACGGTGGCCGGTGTTTTGCTCGCGTTTACCGGTGTCGCGTTCGTGTTGTGGGACGGGACCGGAATGAGCTTCATCGGCGACGCCGCGGGAATCGCGAGCGGATTTCTTGCCGGCATCTCATACCACTTCAACAAACGAGCGTCGCAAACGGAACATCCGATCGTCATCTATCTCGGGGTGTGTTTTGTGGGAGTACTCACAACCGCCTTTGCATTCCCCCAGGCGGTCTCCATCGATTTCCGGGCCGCCCTGCTTTTGATCCTGGCGGGAGCCGGCGCCTACGCGGCCCAGATTCTCATAACCATCGGCCTCCGGGACATTCCAACCACCGAAGGCAGTGTGCACACCTTTGTAAAGATCCCGCTCACCGTTATCGCGGGCTATCTTTTCCTTGATGATCCGATCACCCTGCGCTTTGTCGCCGGAACCGTCCTTCTGCTCGTCGGCCTCTTCCTGAACGACCGCCGCCCGGCGCTCTAAGCTACTTCCATGTTGCAACCCGGACGAATTTCCGCTATCATGCGCCCATGATTACCGTAACAGACCTCAGTCTCTCTTTCGGCGACAAGGCGCTTTTCAAGGACGTCAATCTTAAATTTACCCCCGGAAATTGCTATGGCATCATCGGTGCAAACGGTGCGGGGAAGTCGACTTTTCTCAAAATCCTTTCAGGCGATCTGGAACACGACCGCGGAGACGTATCAATCCCGGCGGGCCAACGCATGGCCGTACTCAAACAGGACCACTTTGCCTTTGACAAGTTCTCCGTAAAAGACACGGTCATGATGGGATACCCCGAGCTTTACAAGATTCTCAAGGAACGCGAAGCCATCTATGAAAAAGAGGATTTTACCGAGGAGGACGGTATTCGCGCCTCGGAACTTGAAGGCGAATTTGCCGAACTCGGCGGATGGGAAGCAGAAAACCAGATTGAGCAGATGCTTTCCGGTCTCGGTCTTGAGGAAAGTTTCCATGACCGCGACATGGCAGAACTCGACGAAAGCCAGAAAGTCCGGGTGCTTCTGGCACAGGCCATCTTCGGCGAGCCGGACATCCTGCTCCTCGACGAACCGACGAACGGTCTCGACCTGGAGTCCATCTCCTGGCTCGAGGAGTTCCTCATCAACTTCCCGAACACGGTTATCGTCGTATCGCACGACCGTCACTTTTTGAACGCGGTCTGCACCCATGTATGCGACATCGACTTCGGCAAGATCCGCATGTACACCGGCAACTACGACTTCTGGTACCAGATGAGCCAGATCATGCAGCGGCAGGCACGGGACCAGCAGAAGAAACGCGAGGAAAAGATGAAGGACCTCAGAGAGTTCATCCTCCGGTTCTCCTCCAACGCGGCAAAAAGCAAGCAGGCCACCAGCCGAAAGAAGGTATACGACAAGCTCGCCCTCGAGGAAATTGAAGTTACCACGAGAAAGTTCCCCTATGTCAACTTCAAGCCTGACCGGGATATCGGAAACAACGTGCTCCGCGTGGAAAAACTCAATTATTCGGTCGAAGGTGAAAAACTTCTCGACGATTTTTCCCTCACGGTCAACAAAACCGACAAGATCGCCTTCGTCGGCATGGAACATAACGCGAAAAGCGCCCTCTTCGACATCATAAGCGGCGAGGTGACACCGGAATCCGGCGACGTGTACTGGGGACAGACCGTGTCCCATTCCTATCTGGGCAAGGACAACACGTCCTACTTTGAAAGCACGATAAGCATAACCGACTGGCTTCGTCAGTATTCACCCGACCAGGACGAAGGCTATGTCCGCGGCTTTCTGGGACGCATGCTTTTCTCCGGTGACGATTCACTCAAGCCGGTAAACGTGCTCTCCGGAGGCGAGAAAGTCCGGTGCATGCTGTCGAAGATGATGCTCACGGGAGCGAACATCCTGATCCTGGACGAACCGACGAACCATCTCGATCTTGAGGCGATTACCAGTCTCAACGAAGCCCTTATCGACTTTCCGGGCGTGGTGCTCTTCAACAGTCATGACCACGAGTTCGTTTCGTCAATCGCGAACCGTATCGTGGAGATTACTCCCGGCGGCGTTATTGACCGCATGACCGACTTTGAAAGCTACATAACCGACGATACCGTAAAGGAACTGCGCACGCAGTACTACGGCGGAAGCATGAAAAAGGTCAATATTTAGGTTTAACGGTCAAGAATGTCTCCCCGGAGGCGAGCTACTTCGTCCCAATGGAAATCGAGGTCAAGAAAATCGAATATCGGTTTCCGGGGAGGACGGCGCTTTGCGTTGTGTTCGGCGATTGCCGCATCGAGATCGGTTACTACTGACCGGACGAGATAGGGTTCGCCGAACGCAAGCACATCACCATCCAGCGTGTAGGGGACCGGCTGCCGGTACGCGGCTTCGGTTCCCGCATATACAACCCGCTCCGGCTCGAACCGGAGCGTGCCGTCTTCAACGCGTATCCTGCCCTCTTCAAAATTGCGGATGATCTTTCCCGTCGCCGTTATGCAGGTATACAGGGCGCCATCCATCCGGAAAAACTTGGGCAGACGATATTCTTTCCCGTCCTTTCCGATAAACCGGCCGTCTACATCCCGTTCCCGGGCGTCGGTTTTCCAGTACCGGATGCGGAAATACCGCGATCCGTCAAACACCATCATGTAAAAATCTTTCGCGGGCTCAACCGGATACAGGCGAAGCGCGGGAACCGCCCCCGCGGGAAGCCAGACGCCGTCAAGACCGCCTGCGGGTTCTGTTCCGGCGGCAGATTGAGCTTCAGCGGCAGCGTTTCCGGCGCTTTCGGTCAGCTCAGCGCGTGCGACGGGATCAGCATCCGGAATCGAAAGCCGCACCATGAAATCCAGGAAGAGCGCATCCCCGATACGGGCCGCCGTGAACGGATACACCTTCTTGTCGCGGGGATAGCGGAGAGACAGGGAATGGATGTTGTCCGCAGCTACCCGCTGTGATCGGGGATTGGAAAAACAGGACAGCGGCGGGAACGATTCGTACACAAACCGGTAATACGGTTTGAGAACGATACGCATGTTGTTTTCCGTAAACTCGACAAAACGGTTTTCATTTTCCCATACGCCCCGGAGGGCTGCGGAAACGGGTGCCGGCTCTCCCGTATCTCCCCGCAATGGAAGAAAAAGGAGGGAGCAAAGAACCATGGACAACGATCGAATCCTGTTCATCAGCTACATCCTCCGGTCAATACAGCACATTGAGCAGGTACAAGGCGATAAAACCGATATTGATAATGCAAAACGACGCGAAAGCAGCGCGACGCATACGGGTAGTATAGGAATTGTCGTCGTAGATACGATAGAGGATCCAGATACCATCCACTGCGAGAAGGATTACCGGCGGCAGCACCGCAAAGACAAGGTCCGGGGAAATGGCTTTGACCGCGAGCAACAGTGCCCCTGCAAGAAAGGCGGCCGCAACCACGTAAAAGAGTATACTGAGCCGTCTTCTGAGTTTGGGTATCCTGATGTGCTCACGACGCGAGGCAGGATAGGCCCCGAGCCCGGCAAGATACTGCCACCCGGGCAGACTCAGGTGCAAAAACACCCCGACAGTGAGCATCATGATTCCGAGGGCTGTACAAGCCAGGAGCAAAACCATGCTTCAGTTATACCCGCACAGCCCGTGAACCGTCAACGTTCCTGATCGGAAAAGAGCTCCGTGATTTCATTCCGGTAGATATCATTGATACGGTGACGCATCATTTCCTGTTTACCGGAAAGCTCCCGTCCAACCTGGAACGATTCGGCCAACAGCTTGAAACGGAAGATGAACTCGAAGGGACGGAATCCGTTCTGACGGTTGATCCTCGAATCTATGCCGGCGCGGAAGAGTTGCTGAACAAGGGGATGTTCCAGAAGCGCGGGATAATCTTCGGTTGGCAGATCGTTTTCCTCTGCATAGGCGATAACGAGCGCTTTCGCGGGAACGATGAGCGCGGTAAGATACTTCTTGTCCTGTCCCAACACGGCAACCGACTCGATGTATTCGAATGACTTGAGCGTTTGTTCGATGGGAGCGGGCTCAATATTCTCTCCGCCGAGCAACACGATGGTATCCTTGGCGCGCCCGGTAATCTTGATCTCGTAATCGTATGACAGCATGCCGATATCACCGGTATTGAACCAGCCATCGGCATCGATAGCCCGCGCGGTCAGGTCCGGTCGTTTGTAGTAGCCCTTCATGACCTGTCCACCCCGTACCATGATGACCCCGGTGGTTCCGGGAGGTAGCGCCGGAGGTATGTGCCACACGCCGTCCTTTGCCGATTCAATCGCCGCATCAAGAAGTTCCGAATCGACAATGCGGCATTCGGTATCGGTAAAGACCGTGCCGACACAGCCCGGACGCGGCCGATACTGGTTCCGGAACGAGAGGACCGGTGCCGTTTCGGTAATACCGTATCCTTCTATTATCTTTATGCCGATAGCCTGATAGAACTCGTCAATCTGGGGCTGGAGCGCGCCGCCGCCGGAAATGCAGAGGCGGAGACGACCGCCCATTTTCGCCCGGACTTTGCGGTACACGAGTACATCACCGAGAAAGCGCGGGATAATGAGCAACAGCCAGGGAATCAGGCCGACGAGGGTATCGAAGAGGCGAATCCGGTATTTGAACCGGGCAACCCGGCCGAATACGTGGTCCCGGGCCCAGCAGTATTTCTTTCCGACGCCGAGGAAGAACATGAACAGGACTTTCTTGATGCCCCCTTCTTTGCGGACTGTCCGCAAGATTCCGGTGGCGAGCGCTTCCCAGAGACGGGGAACGCCGGGGATTATCTGAGGTTTCATCTCGGCAATGTCGGGCAGCATGACCGCGCCGAGGGGTTTCGAGTAGACCAGGGCGCTCGTGCGTTCAATCGCGACATACTGCATGAGCCGTTCAAAACTGTGCCAGACCGGCAGTACCGACAGCCAGACATCGCCCGGCTCGCCGTAAAGAAGATAGGGGGTCCGTTCAAGCTGCCAGAGGTAATTCGACTGGGTCAGCATGACACCCTTGGGTTCACCGGTAGTCCCCGAGGTGAAAATGATTGTGGCAATGTCGTCCCGGGTCCCCTTCTCCATCTCCGCGTCGGTGAATTCGGTGGAACCATTGCGTTTTTTTCGCCCCTCCTCCTGAACCGCCGCAAAGGAAAGCAGTTTGACCGAAGCCTTTTTTGCCACCTTCAGATCCTCCTCCGAGGGTTCCTGCATGAGAATGACGGTTTCAAGCGACTTGAGTTCCTTGTGGTTTGCAAGAATTTTCTTGAGCTGATGAGCGTTCTCCGCGATGGTTAACCGGCAATCCGTTGTGGAAAGGATGAAGGCGATCTCCTTTTCCATTGAATCGCATCCCCGGGGAACATCAGCGGCGCCCAGTGTCTGGATGGCGAGATCACTGATGAGCCATTCCTTCCGGTTGTCGGCAATGAGTCCCACATGGTCGCCCCGGACAACGCCGAGGCCGTTAAGGGCTACAGCAAAATCAAGTACGTCGTTATACAGATCACGATAGGTCCGTGTGATGAATTTTCCGTCCTGTCCGCGATACGCCTGCACCATGATTTCCGGATGAGCCAGCGCGCGGTTCCTGAAAAGACCGGGTAAGGTCTTGAATTGTTCCATATTGCATCCTCCCCTTACACCTAACTACGGCTTTCCCCTCCTGTCAATTGTTTTCTTCAATTGACAGTATGTTTTCCATGTTTCATTATATGCCAATGAGCAATCGTTCCTGGCAGACCGAATCCCTTGTCCTTTCATTATCACCGTTCGGAGAGGGGCACCGGAACGCGCTCCTCCTTACCCGGAACCAGGGGCTAGTACACGCAGCCGTGTTCGGCGGCCCCAAAAGCAGCCTGCGGGCACGCGTTTCACCCTGGCAAACGGGAACCGCCTGGCTGTACACCGATCCGGTAAAAAACATGGTTAAAATAACCGACTTCGATGTTCTTTTTTGGCGGCAGGGTCTTCGGGAGAATCTGGTACGGACCTGGTGCGCCTCGCTCTGTACCGAGCTGATCACGAAATCGCACGGAGTTGCGGACTGGACCCTGGTAAACGCATTTCTGGACGGTATCGCCGTGTCCGATGAGACCGAATGCCGTCTTGCCCTTTTACGCTTCCTCTGGCGGATTCTTTCCGGAGCCGGGCTCTGTCCCGACTGTGAAAGCTGCAGCCGGTGCGGCGCTGGAATATCGGGGAAAAATGGGGTACTATACTACTCGCCGTATGAAGACGGTTTTGTCTGTCCCGACTGCGCACACCGGGACGAACAGCGGATCCTCCTTTCGCGGGAGGCACTCGACTATCTCATGGCAATAACCCGTCTGAAACCGTCCGAAGTCCGGGCAATTCCGCTCGGGTACGGGGCGTACGCCGAACTCAGGAGCTTCCTGTTTTTTCTCCTGAACCGCATGGTGGGCAGTCCCCTGAAAACGCTGGAAACCGGCGAGGGAATCCTGTAATACCGCTACTACCGACAAGGAGCAACCGATGCGAGCCGTAGACATTATCATGAAAAAACGGGGAAACCCCGCATCTCCCTCCGGAGAAGAACTAACCCGGGAAGAAATCGAGTTCATCGTAAACGGCTATGTTCGCGGCGATATCCCCGACTATCAGATTGCCTCATGGCTCATGGCTGTCTATTTCAACGGCATGACCTTCGCCGAGACCGGCATTCTCACGGACTGCATGCTCAATTCGGGCGACCGGATTGATCTTTCCGGTATTACCGGCCCCTTTGTGGACAAGCATTCCACCGGCGGCGTAGGCGACAAACTCTCCCTTCCCCTCGCGCCCATTGTCGCCGCCTGCGGCGTCCGCGTTCCCATGATGAGCGGACGGGCGCTCGGCCATACCGGCGGAACCCTGGACAAACTTGATTCAATAACCGGGTACCGGTCCCTGATCAGCGTACCCGAATTCCGGAAATTTCTGGAGAAAACCGGCTTTGCCATGACCGGACAGACGAAGGAAATAGTCCCGGCGGACCGGCTCCTCTACGCCCTGCGTGATGTTACCGGTACCGTGGAGTCCATTCCCCTCATTACCGCGAGCATCCTGTCCAAAAAGGTCGCCGAAGGATCGGACGCCCTCGTTTTCGACGTAAAATGCGGCTCGGGCGCTTTTATGAAAACCTACGACGACGCGAAAAAGCTCGCAGAAAGTCTCGCGGGCACCGCCCGCGAAATGGGGAAACAGGCGATTGCCCTCATTACCAACATGAATGAACCCCTCGGCAACACCGTGGGCAATTTTCTTGAAATTGAAGAATCAATGGATGTTCTCGAAGGACACGGCCCGGAAGACGTTACCGAGCTGACCCTGGCCCTCGGGGCCTGGATGACCGTCCTGGGCGGAGTCGCGTCCGGCTATGCAGAAGGCATCGACCAGTGCCGCGACGCGGTCGCAAGCGGAAAAGCCCTGAAGCTCTTCCTGGAAAACGTTGAAAGCCAGGGCGGCGATGTATCGAAACTGCTTGCCGACCGGGGAAAACGGCGGAGTCCGCACCACGCGGAGTTCCGGGCGACCGAAACCGGCTACATAACCGGCATTGACGCCTTTTCCACCGGCCTTGCGGGAGTACATCTCGGCGTTGGACGAAACCGTACCGACGAGGCAGTCTGTCCCGAAGCTGGAATACTCCTTCGCCACCGGCGGGGCGACCGTGTTGAAAAGGGTACCGTCATCATGGACCTGTACGGCCGCGACGAAGCCGGCCTCGGAAGCGCGGCGGCTCTGCTTGAAAAAGCCGTGCGGTACGGAAACCGCGCGCCTGAAGCGGAACCGCTGATTCTGGGAGAAGTAACCGAGCTATGATTTGGAATAAAAAAGATATAAACCGGACACTGGTAAAAGACATGGTCCGTCGCTTCGAATGTGACGCCCTGACTGCTTCAATTCTTGCCCGAAGGAACATTATTGACGGCCCCGACATTCTCTACTTTCTTGAGGACGATCTCCGCTACCTTCATAATCCCTTCCTCTTCAAAGACATGGAAGACGCCGTGGACCGGGTGCTCCAGGCCCGGGAAGAAGGTGAAAAAGTATTGATATTCGGTGACCGCGATGTTGACGGTATAACCAGCACCTCGCTCCTGCACCGTGCGCTGACCGATATCGGCATAGACACAGATTGGCGTGTTCCCTCCGGCAATGATCCCTACGGACTCACCATAGCCGCGGTGGAAACGCACGCCGAGAACAGCGGCACACTCATCATCACGGTTGATAACGGCATTTCCTGCCGCGACGCAGTTGCCCGGGCGAATGAACTCGGTATCGACGTTGTTGTCCTTGATCACCATAACCCGCCGGACGTGCTGCCGGACGCGGTCGCGATCATCAATCCGAAAATGGAAGACAGCGGATATCCCTTCCGGGACCTTGCCGGATGCGCCGTCGTGTGGAAATTCATCACCGCGCTCCGCTTTGCCCGGACAGAACTGTACAAGCAGCAAATTTGTCTGTTGAACGTCCGTCCCGCAAATGAATCGTATCTCATTGAGGCGATCAAGGTCGTCAACATGACTGAACAAACCCGAATCAGCGAAACGGTTGTTCCCGGCATGGTGTCGATCAGTCAAACGCGGCTCGTACCCTTTTTGCAGGACCAGCAGATTTTTGTGTGGGACGCACCGCTTCAGCAAAAGCAGCTCGCAACTATCTTCGGCAAGGGAGTGGAATTCAATTTCCATGACCTCGCGCCGGAAATATCACGCAGCATTCCGGCAATCCGGAACATGAGCCTACTGCGTCTCAAAGATTTTTCACGTATCGGACGATACCGGGACAAACCGATCAGTGAGCTGGACGGATTTTTCAACATTTTTGTTACCTTCATTCAGCGCCGAAACGAGTTGTTCGGCGACCGTGAAAAACAGGAACTGCAGCTCGTTGCGCTCGGAACCCT
>MWCL01000074.1 GCA_002070025.1 Spirochaetes bacterium ADurb.Bin215 | reverse complement strand
ATGTCCCGCCGGGTTTTGTCGGACAGGGCTTTGAATAGATCGTTCATCAACTCTCCTTAGATATTTAGAAGATATTCTAATTATCTAATCGAGTCAAGCAAAAATAGAAAAAAAAGACTGCTACCAAAATTGTTGAAAAAATTCCAACAGAATTGGTAGCAGTTTCAACAATTTTGATAGCAGTGGGTTAGTTATATGCGGCGAGTATCGCGGCGAGTATCTCCGGGAAGTACCAGGTCTGCTCTTCGCGGTTATAGAACCCGTAGAGCTCGTTGAATGAACCGCCTGAGGGTACTTCATGGTTCCCGTTATCCCAGAGGATGGTGGTCATGCCGTAGCTCGCGGCTTTTGTGCAATAGTACGAGAACCACTCATCACGATCGTCGAGATTGTTCTTGTTGGTGGCGCCGTATTCACCAATGATGAAGGGCATTCCCAAACCTTGAACGAATTTCGTATTGAGTTGGCCCATAAATGAATCAATTTCACCCTGGTGAGCTGTTGTAAAAGTTGAAACACCAGGGCTCTGCATGGCAAATACATACGGTGTATAGGCATGGACTGAAAGGATGAGTTTGTCTGTCGCAGAGTCGTCCGGGATGACAAAATAACCCGATTTTGCCGCCCAGGGAGAAGCCACATAGGGGGTTATCATGACGTACCGGTTCTCGTTGTTGCTGCCGGTGTCGCGGATGGCATCGAGTGCGGACTGTTCAAGTTCACCGATAATTTCGGCAGCGGTCCGAAGTTCCGAATCACTGTCACTCCAGTTCCACTCATTCGCATATCCGGTAAGGCGGGGTTCATTCAGGATTTCAAAGATGAGCCGTTCGTCGTAGTTCCGGAACATGAGGGCAACCTGCTTCCAGATGCGGGTCACGAATTCCATCGAACGGGCGGCATGGAGTTCATCCGGGAAGTAAACGTCCTTTTCATTGTCATGATGAATATTGATGATGACGTAAAGGTCTTCATCGAGGGCATAATTGACCACTTCAATAACCCGGTCCATCCATGCTTCATCCACGGTAAATGCGCTGTCCACATGGTTGTGCCAGGTGATCGGAATGCGGACAGTGGTAAGGCCCGACGCCTTGAGTCCGGCCATCATGTCTTGTGTGGTAACCGGCTGTCCCCAGCTGGTTTCGGTGTTCAAACCCGTCTGCCCGGCAACGTACGCGTCGAGGGTGTTTCCGAGGTTCCATCCCGCGCCGAGGTTTTCAACAAATTCGAGAGCACTTAGAGTGAAATCCGCCGTTTCGGGGCTCACGGACTCTTCCCGGTACGATTCGGGCGCGGGGTCCGGTAACGGCGCCGGATCACCGGATGACGATCCGCCGGAGGTTGAACATCCCGTGAACACCAGCACGAAGGCGAGTCCCAGGATCCATACCAATCGATTAAGGGTTGTACATGTTTGTTTCATTAGTTTCTCCAGTCAACAATTATACCATCGCCAAACGGAGCGCGCAAGAGCTGATTCCGTCAAATACGCATTTTGCGAGAGATTCCGGAAAACCGGCGGGGAGCCGGGCTGAGACTGTGTCAATTACGGTCTCTGCCGAAGCAAGCAATTCATCGAGCACCGACACAGCAAGGGCTTCCGATCCCGTTCGCCGAGCGGTTTCCATCCAGTGCCTTCCGGTAATTTTTGACCATTCGTAATGTCTGTTCGTACCCGTCACGGCCATAGCCATCCTGAGTTTTTCCGGCGGAATTCTTCCGCGGCCGTGTCCAAGTACGGGATACACTGACATGACATCGTAGATCGGGGTCAAATGAAATCGTCCTTCCCGTTCAAGAAAAATACTGAAGTTTTTGGCGTGTCCGTCGGGTGCCGCGAGGAGGCAGAACAGTATCTGGGCTTTCAGAAAGTTCCGCCTGTCCTTTTCAGATTCATCAGAGACAAGAAGAAGCTTCATGATGTCGGCAATACCGGGACCGCCTTCGTTTTCATACTTTGCCGAACCGGAGCGGCCCAAAGCCTGGCAGAAATCTTCCTGCGGTAGCCGCATCCACCAGGAACCGTCAGAAGCACGCTTGCGGTCAAACCGTTCAACGGCAAGCACTTCAATATCGTCAAATGAAAGAATCTCTGCCCGCGCGGTTTCAATGCAGAACGCGTCAAGAATCTGCAAACAAAGCCATTCGTTGTGAACCGAGTTCGTCATATCCACCCGACCGGTGCTGATATACCCGAGGGGAAGTTTGAGGATGTGTGTTGTCGGTGTAGAACCAAGCGGTATATGCCATCGTCCTTCATGAAAAAGAAGCGCTGTTTTTTCCTGAGCACCGGCTATCGATATTCTGAACGAGTCGTCCGGATAGGTCCCTGCGGACGGGATAGTTGATACACTCCCGAGAAGCGCTGCAACCGCATGCTCATCCAGCGGTGTTGCATGAATTTCATGTACGGAGTGAACCTCTGTCCCGGCGGGGACTATCTGCAAGGCACCCACACAATCCCGCCCGGTCTCCGAAAGAAGATCAAACGCGGATGTGGACGCGCAGCCAAACCGGCGCTGCATTCTGCGGCGGATGTCGGCATTGTCGGGAAGGAGATTGTCAAAATAGTGTTCTACGATGTTCCCGGTTATGGTTTTCCCCGGAGTATCGAGCGGTAGTGAAAGAGATATCGGTCGACATTCCGGGCGCGCGAGCCATGATTCCTTATAAGTAAACTCATGTACGTTGCCTGGAAGACGACGCCACACTCCGACAGGGGTACCGTTCATCAGGACATCAAGCGAATCGAATTTTTTCATGTTACCACTCCCCATCCCCGGCATTGGGTGTTTCTTCCTTTCGGTGAAGGTAGATTTCCATATCGAGTGCAGACAGGTATTTGAAAAGGCTTTCAACACTTGCCCGCTCGGGGCGTGACTCCATTGCTGATACAGTCTTCGGCAAAAGCCCTACCCGCGAGGCCGCCTCAACCTGGGTCAATCCAAGCGACTTTCTCCGGGCCTTGAGCGCCATGGCCAACTGACGATTCGTGAGAACGAGAGAATCCATAGCAGACCTCCTGCACTCATAGTGTACCCCATAGGGTATAATCTGTCAATTTACCTTACAGGGTATTTTTGTCGTCTATACCCCACAGGGAATAAATTAGAACAACATCATCGCGGGCAGCGCAACACCCCGCCGGGGTGCAAAACACTCGCGGCCAGTCAAACACCCGAAAAGCGTGCCCAACCGTCGCGGGGTGTCAAACACCCGAAACGCGAGCACAACCGCCGCGGTCAGCTCAACACCCGAAACGCGAGCACAACCGTCGCGGCCAGCTCAACACCCGAAAAGCGTGCTCAACCGTCGCGGGGTGTCAAACACCCGAAACGTGAGCTTAACACTCGCGGGCAGCCCGGTATCCCGCCTAATTAATGGTATTTTTTTTTCAACAATACTGGTAGCAGTAGTTTCCAAATCCCCAAAACCGGATTACTCTGTATTTAGTGAGTATGTCAACTAATTCCCGTTCAAGGAGAGGTGTATGAATAACAGGTTTTGGCGGGCCGCTACGCTCGCATTGTGCATGGTCCTGGTATTTCAGGCAGGGGTATTCGGCTCCGAGTCGGATCAGGCGAGCGTCGGAGGCGGGGCGGCCGTAACGGGTGTGCCTTCGGGGAAACCGGGGGAGCTTGCGTACATCCCGTATCCTGTGCGGATTACTGTGGACGGGAAGACGGACGACTGGGCCGGGGTGCCCGCGTATACGGTGACGGCGGGGCCCTACGTTTCGGGGGACCTTGCGGATAACGGTCAGTTTACCTGGGCAATCTGCGCGGACATGCGCAATATCTATATCAGGATGGAGATGCCCGACAAGAAGATTATCGCGGGGAGACACGGGCAGAATTTCTGGAACGAGGATTCTGTCGAGTTCTATTTTAATCTTTCGGGGAATCTCGACGCGACGGCCTACGGCCCCGGGATCGTGCAGGCCAACGTAAACGCGACGAATATCGGTAAGGACGACCCGACGGGTCTTTCGCTCACCGGAGTGCGCTTCATGGAAGAGGGGTATGACGTGTCGGGCTACGCCTTCGAGGTCGGAGGCGGCTGGGGAGTGGAACTCGCAGTGAAGCTCGACAACAATATCGTGCCCTACCACGGCTTTACCGTCGGAATGCAATTCCAGGCAAACGGAGCGACGGTCAAGGACCGCGATTCAAAGCTGATCTGGTCCATCTACGACACGGGGGATAACTCCTGGAAGAATCCCAGACTCTTCGGAACCGGGGTGTTCTTCAAGCTCGGGAGCGCGGACGTTCCAGAGCCTTCAAGAAAGAATTTGCCGAAGGTGATCCCGCGGAAGAATATCGCACTCGACAAGCTCCCGGCAGTTCGGGTGAATCAGACGGGATATTTGCCGAAAGCGGTAAAGCGGGCGGCGGTCGTGAGCGACGCGGCGGAGCCCCTGGACTGGGAGCTCATCGACGCGGACGGGAAATCAGTTTCGACGGGAAAGACAACTCCGCTCGGCGAGGATTTGAGTTCACGCGATTTTTTGCATCACGTCGATTTTTCGTCGTTCAGGAAGGTGGGAGAGGGTTTCGTGCTGAAGGTCGGAGACAAGGAAAGTTTTCCATTCGACATCAAAAAGGATTTGTATCACGTTCTTTCAAAGGACGCGATGCGCTATTTCTATCTGAATCGCGCGGGGCTTGCGCTTGACGAGGATCTCGCAGGTCCCTGGGCGCACGAGCCCTGGTATGCCTCGGACGATTCCGTCGAGCCCTTCTCGGGACCCGACACCTTCGGCGTGGTGTGGCCGAAGCGTGATTACCTCCTGAATGCGGGCAAGGGCTGGTTCGACGCGGGCGACTACGGGAAGTACGTGGTCAACGGCGGTATCTCGGTCTGGACTCTTTTGAATCTTTACGAGCGGAACCCGACGCAGTATCCGGACGGCTCGCTCGCCATTCCCGAGGCGGGAAACAGGGTTCCCGACGTATTGGACGAGGCACGTTGGGAGATGGACTTCATACTCGGGATGCAGGTGCCCGAGGGCCACGAGCAGGCGGGAATGGTACACCACAAACTCCATGAACCCGTCTGGTCGCCCATACCGTACAAACCCTCCGAACGTGTAAATGACCGTTTTGCCTTCGTGCCCTCGACCGCCGCGACGCTCAACCTCGCAGCGAGCGCGGCCCAGATGGCGCGACTCGTCGAGCCGTTTGACGCGGACTATTCCGCACGATGCCTCGCCGCGGCGGAACGGGCATGGAAGGCCGCGCGGGAGAACCCCGAATTCAAGTACGGCAGGATCCCGGGTAACGGTGGCGGAAACTACGACGATTTCTATCTCGAGGACGAATACTACTGGGCCGCGACCGAACTCTACCTCACAACGGGCAAGGCAGAATTCAGGGACGAGATAGCAAAGGCTCTTTCCAGCGACAAGATTATCGCAGCATCGAGCGCACCAAACGGACCGATGTACTGGGGTGGCGTCGCGACTCTCGCGCACCTTTCACTCATGCTCAATGGGGACAAGGTAGACAAGGCGACGCTCGCGAAGGTCTCTTCTCTCGTGCTGGCCGGTGCCGACCGCTATGTCGCGCAGATCAAGGACGAGGGTTACCTCATGCCGATGTTCGAATATGAGTGGGGCTCAAGTTCGAGCGTGCTCAACAAGCTGATTCTGATGGCCTATGCTTACGACACGACGGGAAAGAAATCATACCTCGACGCAATCGCGACCTCGGTCGACTACCTCCTGGGGCGCAATGCCCTCTGCAAGAGCTTCGTCGCGGGTTACGGGGAAAACCCGATCCACTACCCGCATCACCGTTTCTGGGCTGACGACGAGGATGGAGGCTTCCCGCCACCGCCCCCGGGCGCGCTTTCGGGAGGACCGAACGAAAAGGCGAGCGACGAGGCGACATCATTCATGGTACAGAAGGTCGCGCGCTCCAAACGCTACGCGGACGATATCCGCTCGTATTCGACGAACGAGGTAGCGATCAACTGGAACGCTCCCCTCGCCTGGGTCACCTCGTACCTCGATGAACAGTACAACCCCGATTCCGGCATAAAAAAAGTCGGGAAAGGCTCGTTCAGTTTTGCTGGATCGGCCGTCGCGATAGTTATTCTCGCGATCGCGCTCGTCGTAATCGCCGTAGCTATAACGGGTTTCGTACGAAGGCGCAAAAAATAAGAAGGGATGAGGCCCCGGCAGGGAGATGACTTCCCCGCCGGGGTGCCCAGCTCATCGCGGGCAGCACAACACCCCGCCGGGGTGCCCAGCTCATCGCGACTCATGCATGGCGCAGGATTTCAGCTCAATCATTTTTTCATACACAATGACACCCAAAAAGACAAAAATGATATCAAGTGTCGGGCGGACGAAATTCATCAATAATGAAGTCTCCTGGATCAGGGGAGCAAATGAATAAAACAACACCCAATCAATTCCAAAGATCACGAGGCTGAACAATGACGCCCTTTTTATAACGGAATACTCCTGAAGACTCTCCGCTGTGACATGATAGATATATCCGATCGCCAATCCTACAGACACTGTCCAAATAAAAATTTGAAGCGGTTTTACGTCGACTCGAGAGTCGATGCCCAAAACCAGATACATGAAATAACGTCCGCAAAGATGAAACAGGCATATGACAACAAACGCGAAGAGTCTTGATTGTTTCTTCATTCTCACACTATCCCGAATTGTCACTTTGCCCCATATCGTAAGCAGAATGATCATTGGTACGCCATCTGCAAGTCCATGCATAATGTCATGTTTAATGGAGCTTCCGTAATAGAGTGACCCCTCAAGGAAACCAAGCATCCACAAAATCGAGAACGCGAAACCGAATCGCAACCCGATCTGGTATCCAT
Source organism: Spirochaetes bacterium ADurb.Bin215 (assembly GCA_002070025.1). Classification (GTDB taxonomy): domain Bacteria; phylum Spirochaetota; class Spirochaetia; order Treponematales; family Treponemataceae; genus Teretinema. The sequence goes on along the minus strand of MWCL01000074.1, from coordinate 4,088 downwards.
TCCCGCTCATCCTCTTGACGAAGATTCCGGCAACCAAAGCAAGCAAACCGAAGGTCAGAAGCAAGTTGATCGTTATCATGGGAATAAATAGATTGTACCGGTAAAAAATACTTGGGGATATTCCTTCGTTCAACGGATCGGGAGCAAATTGATGCAACCCGATCGCGATACCCGTAAATACAACCACAAGTAATACATGCTTCATCCCTTTTCCGATTATCATGAATTCATCTCCTCTGATAAACCTTCATGGCATCGGGATTCCTGTCTGCAATATTCTCTTTGCGTCCCGGACGAGATGGCAACCCCCATCGCGATGAAAACGCAGTCCATCAAGACGCGAACAACAAACGATCGGAACCACTCAAACGGGGTAACGTAAAACAGAACGGGAACAACCTGCGTGAACAGCATCCAGTCAATTCCAAATACGACAAAACTGAAGAGCAAACCTTTCACGAGAGGAGATCCGGGCAAAGTTCTTCCGCAAAACTGATACAGTACCCCGACGGTCATCCCCATCGCGAGCGTCCAGAGAAAGGTTTCGGCGGGGAGTTTCAGGAAGGCCGACTCCACATTGATCACGGAATAGGAAAGATATCGACCCGCCAAAAATGACAGGACAATGGCTATGGAGGTATACAATCCATCCATTAGTCCCGAAGCAACGGGCGTCGGAGTATCCTCGTTTGCAGAGCGGAAGAGCAAACCGCCCAGCAGCCCCACGCTCAGGATAGGCGGCACCTCGCAGAGACCAAAGATGATTTCATGCTTCAGGGAAGTAGCCAGAACGAGAGATCCCTCGATCATGCCGACAACCCAGATCAGGCCGAAGAGGGAACCAAAAACAAGCCCTTGTTGCGCAGGCCTTCCCGCCCAATATCTTCTGAATGTCAGGTATACCGCCAGGAGAGCGCCATACGCCATGGCCAGCATACCCAGAGCGAAGGGAAACACCTTGCAGGCGGCGACGATCTCGCGGTACTGATGGACACCGGCAACGGGATCCCCGCCGCAAACAACGACGGCAGCCATACGCAGGGCAAGGGCGACAAGTACGATGACGATGAATTTCACCGCGTTCATGTTACTCGCTTTCATCGCACCCTCCCCGTCGTATCCGCCAGGGCCTTCCCGGCAGCCTTCAGGATAACCCTGCTCGACGCAGTGGCTCCCGAAACGGCGTCGACCTCGAGGGTTTGCTGTTCAAGGACTCTGCCGGCAACGGCCTCCGCGGGGCGACCCTTGCCGCACCGGTGTTTTTTGATGACAAAGGCGGTAATCACATGATTCTCAACCGTGATCTCTACCGTCGCGGACACCAGTCCCGACCGGTGCGATCCGGTATATGTCCCGTCGGCGATACCCGCGAGATCGGGCGAAACGAGTTCCGGTGTATCTCCGGTCTTTTTTGTATCGGCTCCTACATTATAACCCAGCACGATCAAAACCATAACCGCACAGCACAATGACCTTTTCATTATTGCGACCTCCATTCAAAACGCGGCAAGCGTTATGCGTCGAAGTCTAGAGGAAACGCGCGGTATCGGCCATCAGCCGTTTGTATGATTTTCAGCGATTCCGGAGATCATGCCTGCCTTGACCGCCAATTCCAGCCGGTTTACGGTTCCTGTTTTACGGTACAAGTTCGATATATGGGTTTTAACAGTCGGGAGGGATATGAACAGCTCCTCCATGATGTCCCGATAGCTTCGCCCCTGGACAAGCAGAATCATCACATCACGTTCACGTGGGGTAATACCGTAGGCAGCGCAAAACTCACCGGAGGGTGTTATGACACCAACACCCGGTTTCTTTACTCCCGTCATCAGCCAGGCCAGACACCAAACGATATAAATCCCGGGAAGTACCCAGGGCCCACGAAGAGATACTCCGGGAAGGAACCGCAGCATGAAGGACTTAAAAACAGCCTGTTCGGTAATTACCATCATCGGTATGCAGAGGATAACTACCGGAACGATGATCCGTGTAAACCGGATCGTCCGCGTTCGCTCCGTCCGGCGACGGCAAGATATCGTGAGAATCGTCGTATATACGATCGCCGCGTTTTTCACTCCCAGCAAGAGATCGGGAATCAGCTTCGCGAAGGGAGTCACCAGATTGACGGCGGTCATAAGAGTCAGGACGCCCGTTACGGCAAGCGTTACTACATTAATCATGCGGGCTCCCCGCCAGGGATACACGCCATTAAAGAATCGGATGATGAGAACCGTAAAGAAAGCCGCGGTGAGGTAATTGAACCCCGAGAGTATTTCCGAGACCGCTGATTCCAGGGGCAACCGAAGGTAATTCTGAAGTGTACTTGAGAAAACCGTCAGAGTCATGCTCAAGGTGGCGTAAAAAAAACCGGCAACGGAGGGATCCTTCCCTCTCCTTGAACCGATTGCAACCGTTACGAGGACGGCGATACCAAGAGAATACGCACTCAAATAATAGAAAAACGGAACCAGAGCTGACATCATGACACCGTGTCCTGAAACGCGAACGGATTCAGCCCAAAGGGGAGACACTCATAATATGGAAATGATCCAGACATGATGCGATTCTAGCAGCACTTCGTCTGGTACGCAAGTTGTGGCTACCGTAGGCTAAACACCCCGCCGGGGGGCCCAGCTCATCGCGGGGTGCTAAACCCCCGAACCGCGTGCCCAGATCGTCGCGGGCGGCGCAACACCCCGCCGGGGTGCCAGCTCCCGCGGGGTGCAAACACCCGAATAAGGTACTGCCATCCCGCGGTCAGCTTCACTCAACCGTGTACGCGACCACCTGGCCGGATAGAAGAACCGGGGAAGTAAAATGGAAAGTGTCCGGATCGGGGTCGGTGATGGTGAGGGTCAGGTCGCGGCTATCGTCGGGGAGCAGGCCCTTCAGGGACTGGGTCGATTGTACGGTGCCGAACGCGGCATACAAATGATAGGGGATTACGGCGCAGCCGGAGTTCCGGACAGTAATGGTGACCGTGCCTTCCAAAATAGTTGCGTCTTCAATGGCAAGGGCGTAGCCGAGCTGACGACCGGCCGCGGCAAGGGCGTCCGCCGTCACGTATTCGCTCTGACCGTCCCCGATCACGAAGCTGATGCAGCAGTCGCGGGCGGCTTCGGCGAGGGAGACGCCATTCGGACCGTTGGCGTCGAGGGCATGTTCCTGGTCGTAGTCGGTATAGTAGCTGAACTCGCCGCCGTTCATCCGGGCGGGATACGCGGAATAGAAGTACTCCCAGTTTCCATAGTTCGTCTCTTCCCATTCTTCGTGGAGCAGGGAGTCGTCAAAAAGACCGAAGGCCGGAGAACCCGCCGGAAGCTCGTCGGCGTCGTAGGGACCGAAGTCGGTATCGGCCGCGTCGATCGAGATTCCCCAGGGGATCGTCGTGAGAGCGTCGCCAATCCCGGTGAGCATCGTCCGCTGGTCGGCCTTCGCGGGGAAAAGACGACCGAGGGCCTCTTCGGGCGTGTCGCAGTCGGTGCTCGAAAAATTGCCCAGATTGTCCCAATCAATGTGATACTCGCCCCAGAGTCCGAAGCCGACTTCGATATAACCGAGACCGGTTGACTGGTCGGGATAACGGGCGGCAAGGGCTTCATAGAAGGACACAATAAACGCCGGTAGCGCCGGATTTGACCAGTCGGGAAAGACGACCCGCTTCACGGGTTCGCCATCGATTCCTTCGTCGTAGTCGGCCTCACGGGTACCGGTCCAAAGCGAGTCGGGTAAACTCCGCTCGACAGTTCCCAGCTCGGGGTCGGTATCGCGGAACCGCACGATTCCATGATGCCCGCGCGATGCCGCGCTTGCGAGAAAGGCGTCCACGACAGCCCAGTTGTACTGATACCCGCCGGCCGGATCATCGCTCGCCACGTCTGAATAGTAAAAGTAGGAAAACTCGAGCGAGACGGAAGCCTTGAACGCTTCTATTTCGGAGTTCGCCTGCCAGAGAACGACGCCGCAAAACGGCGCTGGCGAGGAAGACGCACGGGGCGGCAATTCCAGATAGTCGCCGTCACCATCATCAGAGTCGGACGACGACTGCGCGCAGGAACCGGCAAGAATGGTGGCAGTCACTACAAGGA
>MWCL01000073.1 GCA_002070025.1 Spirochaetes bacterium ADurb.Bin215 | reverse complement strand
GATGACCGACGTACAAAAGAAGAACCGGACCGTCCTCGACACTATCTGGCGTCCAGAGCCGCGCTCCCTCGTCACCTCTTGCCGGACCGTCTTCCGGGACGTCCTGTCGCTCTACATGAACCGGCCGGAGCTATCGCCCTTTGTCATCAATACTGACGAGAAGACGGAGTACAAGACGGCCCTCAAGGATCTTCCCGAATGGCGGCATCTGAACGAACTTCATCTCGTCGAACACCGGACGGTGAGTTCCCGTCTTCCCCGGACGCGTCGGAATCCCCTGTTTCCGGTGAACTATCTTGATCGTGAGATCCGGAAGAACTCGGCGGCACATTGTCGAGAGACGGTCCGGGGAGACCGGGAAGTAGGGATGACGATGGCGCGGATGGTGATAACCCTCGGGTACCACACCTTCCGCAAGTCCTACCGGATTGACAACCGGGTAACGCGGACGGAAACGAAAACGCATGCGGATATGGTCGGGCTTCTTGCAGCGAAAGAGGCCCGAAACGCATTTGAACAGCTATATACGAAGCGGCATGTGTGGACTCATCAGGTGCAGCAGGCTGAGTGGATGGAAGAAATTTGGTTAAGAACAAAGAAAAACCCGCCGGTGGTGTGCTTCCGGACGGGTGTGGTACCCGAAAAGGGTCAGCCGGGCAACGGTTGGGTCGCCCGGCATCTTGTAGTGTGATCGCTATTTATCAGATTTTGGTTTCAACAATTTTGATAGCAGTCACTACGCCACACCACCAATTGATTATTTATTAGTTCCTTCCCTTCCTCCAACACCCGCAACTGCTCTGCCTTGTTCCCGGGAGCGGGAAATACTTTAAGCACCTTAACCCGATATTCTCCGCCTTTCATCCGCTTAACCATTCCGGCCAACGAGCTGATATTCCATCCCCCTTCAACGGCGCATACAGCAACAGGGAGGGGGTACTTGTCCATGAAACGTCTGAAGCCCGCGGCATGAAAAGTTCCGGTATTCCCGTCACGGGACCGGGTCCCTTCGGGGAAAATCACGGGGATCCAGTTGTTTTCACGTACCCGTTCGGCAAAACGGTCAAGTTCGCGCATTGCGGTTGAGGGGCTTCCGGTTCGCTTAATCAGGCAGTGTTTGTCTCCACGCAGGACAAGTGAAACGGCGGGGATATGTCGGCCGAGTTCGGCTTTCGCGACGAACCGCAGGCGGGTGGGTTCCAGGTAGCGCATGAAGAGGGGAATGTCGAGCAAGCTCTGATGGTTCGAGATGATCATGTATTGTTGTGGAAGTTCAGATATGTTGGTGTAATCACCGGCAAACTTGAATCCGAGGTATGTGGAAAAAAGGGCGAAGAGTCGTCGTGGTTTTGCGTATACAATGCGTTTGTTGTAGGTCAGGCTGATTTTTTTGTTCACGACGTAGGCTATACGGTTCAGGATTGCCATTACGGCGACACTTTGGGCGACACAGGCCGCTACAAGGAATATTCTCACAGGATTCTCCTCATGGATACAAAAAATGTTCTATTCTGATCAGAACATCGGTTAAGGGTGCGAAGGCGGTTGCTGTTTCTGGCAGGCTGTCCAGAAATACGCGGCCGTACCGTTTTGTTACTATTCTCCGGTCAAGGACGGTTACTACACCGCGGTCTGTTTTGCGGCGCATGAGGCGTCCAAAACCTTGTCTGAACCGGAGGGCGGCTTCTGGAAGGCTGAGTTCCATGAATGCGTTTCCGCCCTTTTTGGTAATCGCTTCAGAGCGGGCTTCAAGGACGGGGTTGTTGGGGACCCTGAACGGCAGTTTGGCTATTATCACGTGCTGCAGGGTTTCTCCGGGGGCGTCCACTCCTTCCCAAAAGGAGTCCGTGGCAAACAGGACGCTGGTTTCGTCGTTTTTGAATGTTTCAAGCAGTCGTGTCCGGTCGTCATCGCCCTGACGCAATATGGTTATTCCGAGGGGGGATAGTTCCCGCCGCGCGAGTTCGCAGGCCCGCGTGAGCATTTCATGGGAGGTGAAAAGGACAAGTGCGTGTCCCGCTGAAGCCTGGATGAGTGATACTACAGCGCTTTCAACCCAGTCGGAATAGCCGTCCTCGTCCGGAAGCGGGCCTGAATCGGGTATGGCCAAAAGGACGTTGGTATCGTAGGGAAAGGGCGATTCATATTCGCCAAGGAGTATCCGGTCTTCTTCTATGAGCGAGACACCGGTCCGTCGCATCCAGAAGTCGAATTTCTGGGCGATTCTGAGCGTTGCCGAGGTACAGACGACGGTATTGAAGGGTTCGAATACGCCTTCGCACATCATGGGCGCTATTGATAGCGGTGTCTGGACAAAGCGGGGATACCAGACGGGATCGGAGGAGTTCTTGGTTGATCGTGCGGAAAAGCGATTTTTTTCGATCCAGAAGACTGACTCGGGCCGTTCGCTCCATTCCTGAAAGTGGGAGCAGAGCTGACCAACGAATTCAAGTCGGCGGAGCGCGAATTTTGATTCCCAGACGACCTGTTCATCCTGATAGTCATCGTCTATTCCTTCAAGCACGGTACGGATTATACCGGCGAATGCGGTGATTCCCTGCCGGAGTTCTTCCATGACGGAAAAAAGGTTTGTCGCGTCCTGTTCTGTTGCCGCACAAAGACGCCAGGTAAAATTGGTCTCCAGTAATGTCAGGGCAAAGTCTTCAAGATTCTGGAAAGCGTTCCTGATGGTTTCAATGGCGGCACGCGCGGCGCCTATTTCGCCGCTGTGGGATGAAAGGCGTTCAAGCGCAGGAAGGTGTCCTCCGATAAAGTTTCTTCTTGAGCGGAAAAAAACTCCCAGCTGTTTGTTCAGTTTGAAGCGGGTGAAATTCTCGGAAAAGAAGCTGGTAGCCGCGGCTTCTATAGCGTGGGCTTCATCAAATACAATGTGATGAAACGGCGGAAGGACGGCGGTTCCATCGTATCCCGCTCCCATCATGCGGGCTTCAAGGTCGGCAAAGAGCAGGTGATGGTTTACCACAAGGATTGACGCGTCTGCGGCGTCTTTGCGTACACGCATGACGAAGCAGTCGTCCCGACGGGAACAGCGCATGCCCATGCAGGCGTCGGATTCTGAGGCAATTCGGGACCATACGCTGTCGCGGGGAACGAAGGGAAGATCGGATTTGCTCCCGTCCAGCGTTGTCTCTGCCCAGCTGGCTATCCGGTCAAGCTCTTCAAGGTCGTCGTCAAAAAAATCTTTTTCATCCAGGGCTTCGGCAAGACGCCGGAGACAGACATAATTCTGCCGCCCCTTCATGAGCACGGCCTTTACCGGCGTTCCGATTATGGCAGTCGCCGCGGGGATATCTTTTTCCATGAGTTGTTGCTGAAGGTTGATGGTTCCGGTGGAGATTACGACGCGTTCCTGGTTGGTCAGCGCCCATTGCATGACCGGCAACAGGTAGGCATAGCTCTTCCCTACCCCGGTTCCGGCCTCGAACACACCAATAGAGGCGGTATTGAAGGCCCGTGCGATTGAGGCAGCAAGGGCCATCTGTGAAGGACGCGGCTCATAGGTGTCCTTTGTCGCAGCGAAAGGACCGCACTCGTCAAGGAGAGCGGCTATCCCGTTTTCGTCCATCAGGACTTTTTCACGCCGGAGAATCGGTTCAACGACAACGTAGATCCCGGTTGCGTCATTGTTGACGATGTAAAACCCGCAACCCTCTTCGGCCATGCCCGCGGCAATGGTGAGGTCGGCCTCGCTTGGAGTGAGTGTTCCCGATGGATGATTGTGAATGAGAACGTCGGCTTCAAGGGCGGCTTTTCGAACGACCGGCACGGCAGTGCGGTTACCGCGTGCGCATAGGGTAATGTCGGTTACCAGACCGGAACGGTCGATCATACCGGTGAAAAACACTTCGTTACCGCCAGCTTCTTCAATCGCGCCGGTGATAGCTGTGCATGCTTCACGTGTAATTCGCTGTTCAATTTCTCCCATGAAAGCCTTCTTGAAGGAGCGGAAAAAAAAAGGGTAAGGACCCAGATCCTTACCCTGCTTCGTCCTTTCAGACTTCGCATCTCCTAGGGGAATTGAACCCCTGTTGTCGGGATGAAAACCCGATGTCCTAACCACTAGACGAAGGAGACATGAACCGTTGCCGGTTGTTACGTTGTTCGTAACGATGTTATATATAACAAAGCAGGCGAAAGATGTCAATATGCTTCACGTAATATCGAGCTTTTTGGCTATCAGAATGCGAAGTTTTGCCTGTTCCGGCTTGGTGTACCCAAGCGATACGGCATGATCAAGATCGTTGAGGGCTTCACGATACTGTCCGAGATTGTAATGTGACTGTGCGCGCCTGAAGTAGACATAGGGTTGAAATTGATTGAGTTCCAGCGATCGGGTGAAATTGTCAACCGCTTCCTGTTCCCTGCCCATCACGGACAGCACTATGGCGATGTAGTAGTACGGCCTGAATCCCTCCGGTGCGTACCGCGAACTTTCACGAAAATCATCGAGCGCCTGTTCGTAGCGGGACGATGCGAAATGTGCCATCCCGCGATGTTTGTAAATGACGGAAAGCACTGTGTCATTGGGGCGTTGTTCAATGATTTTCGTGTATATTTCGGTTGCCCGTTCAAGATTCCCGCTATTATGTGACTCAATCGCGTCCAGAATCATGTCGTCTATGGTGCCGGTAAGGTACGGAGACGCCGGTGTTTGCTCATCGGATACCGAGGGAGCGGAAACGGACAGGGCCTCTGCAGAAGCGGCGGGATGAGTCGTTGGAGCGGAAACTTGAGTGTCGTCCGGATGGTTTGACCGGGACTGTTTTGGTACCGCGGGATCCTCTGATCCCGAAATGGCAAGATCAAGCGCCGATTCAATGTCAGCCTGCTGATAAAAGCTGCCTCGCCGTTTGTCAAGTTCCCGGTTCAGCTTGTTCTGATAGTCGCGTATCTCCTGGAATATGATATCCGCCAAACTAAGACTCGCGTTGATTGAGGCGAGTTTTCGCTTTAGCGGCAAGTCGAAGGGTGAGAACTCGCTTTTATACACCAGTTCGTGTTCAACTTCCGCCCAGGCATCCTGCAGGATGGTGCGAATCTGGATTTCAAAGACAAGATCGGGCGGTAGTTCAAGATCTTTCCGTATTTCTTCGGGTATTTCCAGAAGGATGTGGGTAGATTCATAGCCGAACTCACGAAAGGTGCGGTCAGCGCCCTTCCGTTCCACTTCAAGAACCGTAAATTGTTCACGGAGCAGGTGCTCCACATCGGCCAGATCCTGGAGAAAGGCGCAAATTACGCGAATTCCAATGAGGTCGGTCAAAACGGGGAATTCATTCTTTGGTTCAAAACCGGCCGAGATTATCCTGAGAAGTTTCCGGTAATAGCTGGGGAAGCCTTTGAGACGTGTCCGATAGGTCGGTTTTGAGGTGACCAGTATCCGCTCCCGCAACAGGAGTTCCAGGCGTTCGAGCAGGATTACAAACGACGGCCGATAGGCCTCATAGTGTTCTTCAAGCGCTTTTTTATCGGGTAGCCAGCTGGCTGTTTGGTTCGACATACAGCTATCAGTATAGGCGCTAAAACTCCGGAACGCAACGCATATTGATGGATAAAAAAAAGGCTGTCCGGATTGTTCCGGACAGCCTTTTGATAGTCAGTACTACTGTTACTCTGTAGCGGCAGCGGGTTCGGCAGCACCGGCCTCGGGATCACCCACTGAAGGAGTAAAGCCCTGCTCGGTAGCCATCTTTTCCTGCTCAAGGAAGCGAAGCACCTGGATTCCGCCAAAGCGGTTAACTTCCATCTGCTTGCGGTCCATTTCTTTCTGGGTATTGATACCCCACAGGTCTTCGTCGGCAAAGTCACGTACGGTGTTGAGAACGGCCTTGTCGTAAATAACCTTAACGTCCTTGAAGTATCCGATATAGTCTCCGCCGTCATGCGCAGCGTCTCGGGTTACGAGGAAGCCCATGAACTTGACATAGGGGAATGCGGTAGGATACACGGGATAGAGGCGTACTTCACGAGTGCGTACTTCGGAAACGTAACCGGGGTTGCGCCAGATAAGCTGTCTCCAGCCGTCGAAGTTGAGATAACCCATGAAATAGCGCTGGTCGTTATTGTTTTCGTCGCGGAGAAGAACATAGAGTCCGTGGGGGAAGTTCATACCGTAGGTGTTAACGGCGATTTCCTTGATTACGGCTACGTTCTTGATAACACCGTATCCGTCTTCGAAACGGGAAATGCCCATTTCACGGTCGGCATCGGTGGGTTCCTGAACAACACCGTCATCGGAAACCTGGGCCATGGGTTCATAGCTCGGAATCTCGAATGAGGGTTTGATGGTGGCGTTGGCGTTGCTGTTCCACATGGGGAAGTTGACGCGTACACCGAGAATGGTCTGCCCGGCGAATTTCTTCGCATTCTGGCTTACAGGAGCGGCGATCGCCCGGGAAACTGAAACACTGGTAACGTTCTTGGCGGAAGAGTTGAGCTCCACTTCCCAGTTGTTGAGTGCCAGTGATGTGCGCATGAGCGCCTTCTGTTCATCGGTGAAGGAAGCGCCAGCTACGGTGGAATAATCCATCATCGTCCGGCGATTGTGTGTCATATTTCCGTCAGGTCCTTCGATGATATCCGCTTCAAGATTGGCGAAATCGATGAGAACCGCTTCTTCGGCCATCGCAAAAGCACCTATAAGCATAAGCGCCATCGCAACAAGTATGAATCTCCTTTTCATTACAAAGCTCCTTTATTGCACGTATTGTAGACCTGTCAAGTTATAAGTATACGGAAGAAATACCTTTTGTCAACGCTTTTTATTCCGGTTGCCCGGCGCCGGCATACGGGTTTTCCGCGTATACTTCTACCCCGTCAATGTACAAATATATCTTAGCAAGATTTCGGAAATTTGTAAAAACATTTTTTTTAAAAATTTCAAAAGCCCGGTCAGGAGGCTGATTTTCACCCGTAAACGCCGCTTCAGCCGCAGTCAGATGAATATATGCCTCCCGATTACGTATAAAGGCGTTCAGGGTACGCACCGGTGCCGGGAAAAGGGGGGCGCGTCCCGGTGCAAGCGGACCGAGCAAAATCTCGTCTACCACCTGTTCAAGATGCCGGTTTTCATCGTCAGTCTTTGCAAGGTAGCGCGCTTCGCTGTGCAACGCGGTGCCCTGATAGGCCGGAAAGTAAAAAATGTGCCTCCGCGACGGGGTGTCAAAAACCACTATAAAGAATATGCAGGCAATTGTGGCCAAAAAGATGAAAAAAGCAGCCGCTTGTACCGCAGGGTGGGTTTCGCGGAGTTTTTTTCCCGTTTTTGCAAGGTATCCGTAAATATGTTTCATGGTGTTGCGGTAAATCCTCTCGATTGTTCAAAATGTTCTATAAAATTGGCCAGACCAGTATATATTCCGGCCGCGCATCGCTTCAAGTACTCCGGATCGGACAACAATGCGGCTTCTCCCGGGTTGGTCACAAAACCCAGTTCAACGAGGACGCTCGGCATCCGGGCGTTCCGCACCACAAACCACGCTTCCTCTTTCAATCCGCGATTCGGGCTCTGTTTGCCAATCCGCTGTTCAAGAGAATCCGAAATACTCTTCGCGATGAGAATACTTTCAGTGGTGAATTCCTCTTCCATCATGGAATTGAGAATCGGCAGGATTTCGGCGGATTCTCCCCCGCTCTTGTCGATAACCGTCCTCCGGTAGTCGGGAGACAGATACCATACTTCAAAACCGGCCGATTTCTTGTTAAAGGCGGCGTTTGCATGGATGGACACGTACAGGATGGCCTCATGGTCACGAAGTTTGATGGAATTGGCAATTTCTACCCGGTCTTCCAGACTGATATAGCGGTCATCGGAACGGGTCAGACGGATATTCTTGTCGGGCCATTTCCGGGACAGCTGCTCATGCAAGTCTTTCGCAACGGTGAGCACCACATCCTTTTCCCGTATCTGGACTGTCTTGCCCTTCACTTTTGCCTTTCCAACGGCGCCGGGGTCCTTCCCACCATGACCGGGATCGATGAGTATGGCCCCGACACGATAGGAAACCGGTGCAGGTGCCGACGAAAAGAAGTTTTCAATATGATCTTTAAATGCAGTACTGACGATGAGCGCGCCATCGAGAATCACGGGGGGATCCAGCGCGACCGCTTCACGGTAATCAAGAAGGACCAGTCCGTCCCCGGCTCTGAGATTCACCAGATGGCCATTTTTTTCCATTACGGCCATACCGGACAGGGGATCCCAGAAAACCCGTGCGGAAAGCTCTTTCGCGAGGTCTGTAAGCGGTATACCCGGTTTCGGCGCGGTCTGTGCATACAGGGAAAGAACTGCAAAAAATAACACCGCCGCTAAAAGGAAGCGTTTATGTGTACTGCTTGTCACAATCATAGGTATACACTATTCCCTGTATTCCGCCTCTTAGCAAGGCATTCCAGTACTGTAACCGGACTTTTTTATCTTCATAAACCAGTTTATCGGCAAGACCGGGCTCAAACGCCACCGCTTGCTCAACCGCGTCCCGAAGAAGTCTCCCCTGCCAGTCGCGGGCAGAATCAAGCGCGTGCACCACGGTTTCGGGAACCGGCACAGCGTCGAAAAATGAAAATTTCACCGGAAGATACGACACTGTTTCCGGTAATCGCTCGAGGTCGAAGGCTGACGGCGGATACTCATCGGATTTTCCCGAAAGAAATTCCCCGGTAGCCGGATCACTCGCGGCAAGACGAAGGAAAACACCGGCACAGGCTTTTTCGGCAAGCCGGATCGCTTCGTCGCGATGCTCGTGAACGGCAAGACAATTGCCGCATTTTTCTACATTGTTCCGGGGAAAGACAACCCGGTCACCGGCTCCGGCACGGGGTATCACATTCCGTACGCCGGGAATCGCGGCGGCTTCCTCCAGACCGTGCACCGATACGACGGTTCCGGGCAATGAAATCCAGGCGCGTTCAGCGCAAACCTTGGAGACTGACGGTTCCAGCTCGCCGGGCCGTTCGCCCACCGCAAGAGACAGAGCTGCTCCCGTAAGGTCGATGCCCGACGAATAGGGGAATGTCCATCCGGACATGTATCCCCCGGAAAGGCGGGCGGCGATCTCTCCCACCATGGGTCCGTCCGGCGTCAGTTTTATGTCTCCCTTCGCTGCACCGTGAGAAAGACCGAGGGCTTCGGTTCCGGCGCGAAAGACGGAGATGATCCGTTCGCGGTCAGCTTCGGGAAGAGCGGTCGGTATGGTGTGCCCCATTTCTACAAAATACGGCGGGAAACAAATGTGCCGGTCGGCAAATCCCGTCAGGTGGAATTCTCCGTCAAAGACAAGCGCTTCAACCGAAAACTCGGGGCCTTCCATGTATTCTTCAACGATTGCCGTTCCGCTCCGTGAGTACCGGAGGGCGTCGGCGCAGGCGGTTTCAAGCGCGTTCTCTTCATTAACCCGGACACAGCCCCGGGCGCCCATGCTGTCCGCCGGTTTTACCACCACGGGGAGCCGTAACCCGGCGTCTTTGAGTGTAGCGGCGATATCGGCGAGGTTCTCCCGGGTAACCCTTGCACAGCGGGGAGACGGTACGCCCGCCGCGGCGAAACAGGCGCGCATACGCAGTTTGTCGGACGCATTTTTCGCGGCCTCAAGACCATGTCCGGGCAAGCCGCACGCGGCGGCCGCGGCGGCGACCGGAACTGAAAAATCCGTTGCCGCGGTAAAAACACCGTCCAGTCCGCCGTTATTCTGCAAATCACGTGCGAAATCCACAATCGCCGGAACATCTTTCAAATCAATGGGTTCGAACCGGTCTGCCAGGTTACGGCACGGCGCGGCGGGATTTCCGTCAATCACTACGGTCTTCCAGCCGCGTTCCCGGGCAATCCTGATGGAAACACCTTGCATCTCCCCCGCTCCGAGTATCAGTATCCGTTTGCTCATTGGGCATCCTCCAGGGTTCCCCGTTTTATTGCGTAGACTTCAAAGGTGTCTCCCAGACGGAACAGACGTGAAATGAACAGAAGCGCGTTCCAGAGCAGTGTGTCCGGCTTGCAGGCAGTACACCCGGGGAAACGCTCCGGGTGATGCCCGGTCGTGCGTATCCGGACTGTCCTGAATCCGTAGCGTTCAAGCTGTTTCCGTACCCGGCCCGGCTCCCAGAGGGTAAAATGGTCTGCGGGACTCGCGTCGAAAAATTTCCGCCGGTTTTTACGGGCGGATATACCCGAAGCAGACGGAGTGGAAAAAGCGAGGATTCCGCCGGGTATGAGCAGTTGGCGTATCTTCGTGAAAACCGGTTCCAGATCCTCGAAGTGTTCAATCACATACCACAGGGTAACGGCGGCGAACGGTCGGTAGTCTGATAAGAGACTGTCCGCAAAGGCGGGGAATGCCGAACGGACAGCCGGCACCGAAAGGTTGTCCCGTACCCATTCGACCGCATCTTCCGAGATGTCGGTTCCCGAAGGGATCCATCCGTATTCCTTCGCTGCGGCAAGAAAGGGCCCGTACGCGCAGCCGATATCGAACAGACGTTTGTGCGCATCCGGAAAGACCGGCAGGAATTTCTTTTGCAGCCGGTCAATCACGGCCATCCGTTCACGCCCGAAATTGCGGATAGTGTCAAAATCGTCAAGATACGTTTTTCCGTATTGGGAGCGATACTCGTCAAAAAAATAAGACCGGGTATAGGAGAATTTCCTGTTCGTCTGAAAAGAAACATGGAGCATGCCGCAGTCGGTACAACGCATCATGGTGTCCGTTTCCCGGCGGTGAACACTATGAGCATGCCGTGAACCGGAACCGCAGAACGGACAGGCGATGCGGCGGGCTTCTTTGAGAGTGACAAGGCAGGCAGCCAAATCCCGTTGACGAGTTTCCGGTGTAATGAGCGCCGGAACCGGCAGGGCCCGCCGAAGGATCTTTTGAAGTCTATGGAACGTCGGTTTTCCCGGCGGCATGACCGCGAAACCGGCCCGGCGCGCCAGGCGCCAGTGGTAGCGCGTCGGCGAAAA
>MWCL01000072.1 GCA_002070025.1 Spirochaetes bacterium ADurb.Bin215 | reverse complement strand
ACCGGGCGAAACACTGGTTGTCTATGCGCTTGCCGTGGTGTATGTACTCGCGGCCTCGCGGCTTTTTCGTCTCCAAGAGCCGTGGTGGTGGAATCTTCTTTTCCCGATTGGGCTTGCGGCCATTCCGGTTGCGGTTTCTGCTGTCCGCCGGCTGAATCTTTCATCGGTCTTTCCCGTTTCCCCGGCACCATTCCGTGAGACCGCCGGAGCGCTCCTTCTGGTCCCGCTCGTTCTTGTGTTCTTGCTGCCGCTTGCGCAGCTCGTCGCGCCCTGGCTTCCGGTCCCGGATTCCGAGGATCCCGCCATTATGGAAGGGCTCCTTTCGGGCGGGTTTGTGTATGCATTTCTTTTCATTGTCCTGCTACCCGCCCTTTGCGAGGAGATTCTTTTCAGGGGGTTTATTCTCTCGGGGTTGCGCGATCGCTTCGGAAAATGGTCTTCGATAATTTTGTGTGCCCTGTTGTTTGCCGCGCTGCATCTTGAACCCGCTCGAATACCCTTTGCGCTGATTCCCGGGATCGCGATAACGGCGGTTGGCTGGAAAACCCGGTCGCTCGTTTTGCCCGTGCTCATGCATTTCCTGCACAACGGAATTCTATTCTATCTGCTCTGGATGACAGCCGCCGGCTCCGGAGGTACGTCCATTCCGCCAATCAACAGCGTTTTCCCATGATTTTTCCGTGACGGTCCTCGCTCAGAACGGTAAACCCGACTTTCCGGTAAAACGCAATGGCCCCGGCATTTCTTGCGCTGACTCCGAGATGTGTCCCGGGACACTCGTCTGAATGAAGTTGCCGGATAAACTCCGCGACAAGTTCTGTACCAAAGCCCTGTCCCTGTACTTCAGGAAGCAGATCTATATGGAAGTGCGCAGGATAGTCGACAATCCAGGGCGATGTGTCCGGGACCGGAGTGAATACCGGGCGGTGAAGCTGGGCGATCATGCTTTTTTCACGCGCGCTTGTTGTCTTTGTATCTCTTCCGGCTTCTTCCGGATACCGCGATCTGAGCGGCGGAAGCCAGATTTTTTCAAACCACTGATTAAATTGCGTCGTATTGTCCGTTCCGACCAGGTATCCTGCGGGAACGTGGTTGTTCTCCACAACAAAACAAAACCGGGCGTTGTAGACCAGATACGGTGCGGCGTAGTATTGCCCGAGAAGCCAGGGATCGGAAAATTCCGCCCGGGCATCGCTCCCGTCGGCCCCGGTCCTGAGACAGATTTCATAGAGATACGGCAAGTCGGAAAGCACGGCGTTCCGGATTGATGTAGTTTTCATGAGTACAGTATAGGCGCGAAAGGATGACTTTCACTAGGCTTTTTTTTGTGGTATTCTGTGTTCTATGGCATATGAAGTAACGGCTACCCGGCGACGGCCGGGGAAATTCGAAGACTTGATCGGACAGGACTTTGTCGTGGCGACCCTGCAAAAATCGCTGAGTGCCGGCAAAATCGCCCCCGCGTACCTTTTTTCCGGACCGCGCGGCTGCGGAAAGACCAGTTCCGCCCGAATTCTGGCGAAATCCCTCAACTGTATCACGTCTCCCGGGGCATCCCCCTGCGGAACCTGCGCGGCCTGCCGGGAAATTACCGCCGGGTCAAGCCTCGACGTAATCGAAATAGACGGCGCCTCGAATACGAGCGTCAATGATGTTCGTCAAATTCGCGACGAAGTACAGTTCCCGCCGAATTCCTACAAATACAAGGTCTACATCATCGACGAAGTGCACATGCTTTCCACGAGCGCCTTCAACGCCCTTCTCAAAACGATAGAAGAACCGCCGCCCTATGTCATATTCATTTTCGCGACGACGGAATTGCACAAGGTTCCCGCGACCATAAAAAGCCGCTGTCAACAGTTCAACTTCCGCCTGGTTCCGGTGGATCTGCTCAAACAGGCCCTTGCCGACGCCGCGACCGAAAGCGGTATCTCCGCGGATGACGAAGCCCTGTTCTGGATTGCACGGGAAGCGACCGGGAGCGTCCGCGACGCGTACACCCTTTTTGACCAGGTCGCGTCGTTCTCGGACGGACACATCACCTTTGACAAAATACGCGACAAACTCGGCCTCGTCGGTATTGACCGTATTTCGGGCATCGTAACTGCCTGTGCGTCTGGCAACGTGAACGAAGCGCTCGCGTCGCTCGACACGATCATTGAGGCCGGAGTTTCCATTGAACAGTTTACGGTCGATGTGGCCGACTATTTCCGCTCGCTGCTGCTCATCAAGAACGGCATAACCCGTGAAGCGCTGCTCGGACAAAGCGCCGAACGCTTTTCCCGCGAAGCACTCGACGCCTGGACCGGAGAACAGCTGGAACGGGGTCTTGAGATTTTTCTGCAGTTGTACCGGGATATCCGTTACTCCCTGGATGAACGCTATGAACTCGAACTCGCCGTTTCCCGGCTTGCCTGGCTTTCCGATTATGTATCCTCCGCGGAAATGAAACGGACCATCGAACGCGCGCAGAGCATTCTTCTCGGACCCGTTCCCGGTGCCCCCCGGAGGGATAGCGGCCCTTTTCCTGAAGCGGATCGTGAATCAGCCCGGGAAACGGCTGACACGGTCCGCGAAGAACCGGTAGCCGATCCTTTTGCAGCCTTTAAAAAACGCATTAGCGGATTCACGGGAGGTCAGAGCGCACCCACGGATTCCGTGGAGCCCCCTCCTCAAAGCGAACCTGCTGTCGGGATAACCGGAGCGGAAACTCCCCAGGATCATGATGATGAGTTCCCCGTCCAAAGTGAAGACGAACTTGTGCCGGTACCGGAGACGCCACTTCCGCTTGAATTGGTACAGGAAAAGTTAATAGAGTTTTTCCGGTCTACCCGCAACATGCTGGCCTCGGCTCTCGCCCAGACCTATGCCTGGGAAGACACCGGATCGATAGTTGTATTTCAGGTGCGAAAGCCGTTTTTGTATACTACAATCAAACAGGATATACCCATTATTTCCGCCTCGGTATCGCGGCTTCTTTGTCGCGATGTTCCGGTGGAAGTCCGGCTGGACAATACAGCCGCGGCGGATACCGCGTTTGAGGAGGAAATCCCTGAACAGGTGGAAAAACTCCGCCAGATGTTCAAAGGGGTGATCATCGGGGAGGGAGAACGAAAATGAATCCTTTTGAAATTCTCGGAAACGCCAAAGGTTTTCAGGAAAAGCTTCAGAAAATGCAGGAAGATATGGCGGAAATAACCGCAACAGGCTCGTCAGGCGGCGGGATTGTTACCGCCACGGTGAATGGTCAATTTGACCTCGTCAGTATACAGATTGACCCTGTTGCCGTTGATCCCCGCGATGTTCCCATGCTTCAGGACCTCATCGTCGCCGCGCATAATGCCGCAATGGAAAAGGTGCGGGAAACCGCCAAAGAAAAGATTGGCGGTCTTGCCGGGGGCATGCTTCCCCTATGAACGCGCTCGACGACGTAATAGAAAGCTTTTCACGCTTGCCGGGCATCGGGAAAAAAAGCGCGGCGCGCATTGCCCACTATCTACTGAAAAGTGATCGTTCCATAAGCGAGCGCCTCGCCCGCGACGTTTCTGTTCTCCATGACCGGATTCGTATGTGTGATATTTGCGGATCCTACACCGAAGATGCCGTATGTGAAATTTGTCGGGATTCCGGCCGGGACCGGCATACGCTCTGCATAGTGGAACAGCCTCAGGATGTACAGACCATCGAAGCGGTCAGGGAGTACCGGGGTCTTTTTCATGTGCTTGGAGGAGTAATCGCACCACTGGAGGGTGTTGGACCTGATCAGTTGCGGCTCTCATCCCTGGTGTCCCGGATTCAGGAAGAGCAAATTCAGGAAGTAATTCTCGCGACAAACCCGACGGTGGAAGGCGATACCACCGCGCTGTATATTCAGAAAATTCTGAGGAATGTTTCGGTTACTGTCACCCGGCTCGCCTCGGGACTGCCCGTTGGCGGGGATTTGGAGTATGCGGATAGATTGACTCTCGCCCGGAGCTTCCGCGGCAGAAGCGGCTTTTAGGTAGCATAAAAAAAAGAAGCCCCGTTCCGGGGCGGGCATTCCAGAGAACACCCAACCTCCCGAAAGGAGCTTCTATTCCGTCCCGCTGTACAGCGGACTTACTGAAGAAGTCCCAGTATGCTCTGAGAAGTCTGATTGGCCTGAGCAAGCATGGCGGTTCCAGCCTGGGTAAGGATCTGGTTCTTGGTAAAGTCAACCATTTCCCGCGCCATGTCGGTATCGCGAATCCGCGATTCTGCTGCCTGGAGATTTTCAGCTCCAACAGCGAGTCCCTTCATGGTGTACTCGAGGCGGTTCTGGTACGCGCCAAGGTCTGCACGCTGCTTGTTCACCTTCTTCATCGCTTCGTCAATGGTTCCGATAGCACGGTTGGCGCTGTCGGGGCTAGAGATAGACATAATCTTCTCGTCACCGACGTTTCTGACACCAAGGGCCGATGAGGTCATGGTGCCGATGTAGACACGGGCTCTCTGATCCATGTTGGCGCCGATATGGAACCACATGGATCCTGTTACAGTGTTTTCTCCGGTTTCCCGAGCAAAACGTCCGGTCAGCATGTTCATTCCGTTGAACTGTGCGTGGCTCGCAATCCGGTCTACTTCCGCAATAAGCTGCGAAACTTCGACCTGGATCTGCATGCGGTCTTCAGCGGAGTAAATTCCGTTGGAAGACTGTACGCTCAATTCACGGATGCGCTGCAGGATGTCCTGGGTTTCCTGAAGGTAACCCTCGGTTGCCTGAATGAAGGAAATACCGTTCTGAGCGTTGGTATTTGCCTGATTCAAGCCGCGAACCTGACTGCGCATCTTTTCAGATACGGCGAGTCCGGAAGCGTCATCTCCTGCGCGGTTAATGCGCATGCCGGAGGAAAGTTTTTCTATGTTTTTCTGATTCCCAAGGTTTGTTTCACCGAGGGTTCTCTGAGAAAACATAGCGCTCAGGTTGTGATTGATGATCATAATGCTACTCCTTTGGCGATTTTCGACGACGTATTCCTATGTCGTTCGCGGCATCCCTGCCGATCTGTCAATTTTTTTACCGGATCCTCTGACGAAAGCCGCACAGAAGACGGAGCATGGGTCCACCGGGAACCTGAGCCCGGTTGGTCATGCGTACTTTGAATATCGGAAGGGCAAAAAAACACTTGAGAGAAAAGTGAGGGGGATTAGCAGGAATGGATGTTTATTTTGTGCGGCCCACGCGGCATACGGTACAGCCGAGAATATGGACGTGTGTCTTTTTTCCGGGACGGTCAAACATACGGGCTATGAGGTAGCCGTCCGGGGGTACGGTTTTACCGCAGACCGGGCAGCTTCTGCGCAGATTGTCTTCAATATAGGGATAGCAGTGGGGGCAGCCGAAAATGTGGGTGATTCGGTCGGTTTTTCCTGGAAATACAACAGACTTTATTTGTTCTCCCGAGGCAAGGCCCGACGAGCAGAGCGGACATCTTCCAACAGGCGAAGCGGTTCTCTGTTGGTGTCGTTTACGTCCTGATGGTGTAACCGAGAAAATTCCGTACGCGAACACCAAAAGAATGATTCCGACAAAAACGAGTATCAGTATGTAATAGGGACCTAGTACCATGTATCCATAATGCACGATTTTTGCGCTTGTCGCAACGGATAAAGTAGTTTATCATTAATTTGTGTCGATATTGTATATTGTGGCGACCCCAATCGGAAACCTGGGGGATATTACCCACCGGGCCCTTGAGACTTTCAAACAGGTAGATGTTATCGCCTGTGAAGATACACGCCATACGTTGCAGCTGCTGACGCATTTCGGCATACGCAAGCCGCTGGTTTCTTGCCGTTCGCAGAACGAGAAGACCGCTTCGGCGAAGATTATTGAGCTTCTTGGCAAGGGTCAGTCCGTAGCGTATGCCAGCGACGCGGGAACTCCCGCGCTTAGCGATCCCGGAGCCGTTCTGGTTCGGGAAGTTCGCGAGGCTGGGTATACGGTGGTCCCGCTGCCGGGCGCTTCCGCGTTCGCGACGCTTTTGAGTGTTTGCGGCTCGGCGGACAAGAGCGTCATTTTTGAGGGTTTTTTGTCTCCCAAGCCGGGGAGGCGCCGTTCCCGGGTTCGGGAATTGATGGAAAGCGGATACGCTTCCATTTTGTATGAATCTCCCTTCCGGATAGTCAAGCTTTTGGCGGATATTGCCGAAATTGATAACGGGCGGAGGGTGGTCGTTGGCCGGGAGCTGACCAAGTTGCACGAGGAAATAGTCTACGGAACCGCACAGGAAGTTCTGGATGATTTTTCCACGCGAAGCAAGGTTCTTGGTGAATTTTCCGTGTTTATTGGCGGAAAAAACACTTAATTTCCGGAGTATATCGGCCGATAAGAGATATGAAGGCAGGATGACTATGATGATTGATCGTTTGGGGGGAATTGATCCCCTGAAAAATGTACAGAACACCCAGAAAACCCACCGGGTAAAAGAAACCGCGCAGCCGGATTCGATCAATGTATCCGAAGAGGCACGGGAACGTGCTGAAGTTTTCTACGCGATGGAAGCTGCTGCTTCCTCTCCCGATGTTCGTACCGAGCGGGTTGCCGAAGTAATGGAAAAGATCAAAGATCCCGCATATATAGACAAGGCTGTTGTTGATATCGTTGCCGACCGTCTTCTGGACGTATTTGGAATATAATTCCGGCAGGCCGGAATGTGGCCGGCCCCGGCGAAAAATGGCGGACCAGATGGTTCCGCCTTTTTTTTTTGGAGTTTTTATGGCAGATTTTGTTTTCCGTATCTCTCCCAATGTGATTCTCGGACCGCATACACTGGCCCGTTTGGCGCAGGTAGCTTCGTCCTGGGGGACCAAGTACCTGCTTATTGCAGATCCCTTCCTCAAGGAATTCGATCTGGTGGAAAAAGCGGTCGCATCCCTGGAAGAAAAGGGTATTTCCGCCATTGTCTTTGACGATATTCCGTCCGCGCCTACATCCGAAACGCTGGAGCAATCCCTTTCTCTTGCCAGGGGCGCCCATGTGCACGGGGTTATATCTCTCGGCGGGCTCAAGACAGCCGCCCTCGGTCGGGCGCTGGCGTCCTTGTACAATGAAACGCATGATGTGTACGACTTTCTCGCCGGGGCTCAGCCCTTTTCGGGGTCTCTTCCGTTCATAGAAGTGCCGTCCACCTGTCGTGATCCCTTCGTTTTCATGGACCGGACCCCGGTGGTGGATGCCCGTAACCGGCAAATTCGCCTGATGAAAATTCAAAATGGCGTGTGCAAGGCGGTAGTGATCGATCCGAATCTCTACATGAACATGTCTCCCAATACTGCGGTTTCCATGATTTTTCACGCCATTGTTCTCGCGGTTGAAGGGTATGTCTCAACACGGTCAAACTTTTTCTCCGAGACCATGCTGGGGAAAGCCATAGAACTGCTTTTGCTTGCCCTTGATCCGGAACAGAGCAAGCTCGTGGGAACTCCTTCGGAGATGCTTGTCGCTCAGGGCGGTTGCATGGCCTCCATGGGTGTCGCGGTTAGTTCTCCCGGTGTTGCCACGGCAATTTCTCTTGCCTGTAATGCCCGGTATAAAACATCTTCGTCCCTCGTCTGTTCGGTTCTTCTTCCCTACATCATGGAAGACGCGGCCCGCGCTAAAGTCGACAAGATAGTAACAATCGGAAAGATGCTCGGCGTTTCCGGAGCGGGTTTGAATTCGAGCGAAATCGCGCGTGCGGCAATCGACGATATTCGCCGCCGTCTGGCTCTTGCCGGTTTGCCGACACGGCTCAAGGATCTTGAGTTGACCATTGATCAGCTGGTACCGGTTGCGGAAGACGCAGCCGCTCTTGATCTCATGAATTACATTCCCCGTGCCATGTCCAGCGATGAGCTTTTTGATCTGGTCAAGCAGGCGTATTAGGATTGTTCCGTGATTCCCCTCTATAAACTCGAACGGCTCCCCGCCGGTCAGCGGCGGAGAAAGCTGGTACGTCTTCTCACCGAATGGGAGCGGCGCCTCTATGACCTGTTGGGCTCCTTCCGTGCAGGAGAAACCGGTGGCGACAGCCTGTCCCGCAGAATCTCCGGAAGCAGCATTCTCCCGGAATCGGAGCGAGCCTGGCTTCTCGGCATTTGCCGGCTGGTACTGGAAGATTCTGCAATCAATCAGGACGCGCTAACCGGAGCGGACCGGCAGATCATTACCGGCACTCCGGCGCAGCGCGTGGAGATGTCCGCACAGGAGTTGCTCCGTCTCTGCAATCATGCACGACACGCGCTGGTCCATGCGACCGGCGCGCTTCCGGCCGATTGGGATTTTGTGCATCCGGTGTCCGGTATTCCGGGAGAAAGGAACTATCGTTCCGGTATGATGGTCTACGCCGAGGATCTCCGCTCGCCGTTCAATATGGGCTCGGTGTTCAGAACGGCGGAAGCGTTCGGCGCCGACCGGATTCTTCTTTCTCCGGGGTGTGTCTCTCCGGAACATCCCCGGTCCGCGCGTTCGGCCATGGGTTGTGTTGACTATCTGCCCTGGGATCGTTGTGCTCTGGAGGACCTGCCGAAAAATGTTCCGGTGTTCGCGCTTGAAACGGGCGGAACGCCGTTGCGGGATTTCGTGTTTCCTCGTGAAGGGGTGGTTATCCTCGGCTCCGAGGAACTGGGCGTGAGTCCGGAAGCTCTTGAGCGGGCGGAGTACGGGCGGGTTTCAATTCCCATGACGGGGATCAAGGCGTCAATAAATGTGGGTGTTGCGTTTGGAATTCTTGTGTATGCCTGGGCCGACTATCTTGACCGTTCGGCATCAAACGCGCGCTGAAATCCGGTACATATTTTTTGCAGATGGGTTTCAGATTCAATATTGAAGCGTCTGAGCATCTCGGGGTCAATCTGATAAAATTCAATATCTTCTTCCTGGTAGTGGATCATCAGATCGGCAAGATTGACGGTTGCGGTCAAATCCCGATATTCCAGCGGGGATTGGTCAACCAGATGATGGAAACGGATCGCGGCAACCAGTGCCGGCGGGAAGTTCCATTTTTCCGCAAGCGCCGCACCGATTTCTGCGTGATTGATGCCGGTTAACAGGGTGTTGAAAACCTGGTCCGGAATATTGCGTGTTTTCTTCACCGATTCAAGTTTTTCAAGAAGCTCAGGATACAGGGCGCTGAGGACAATCTTTCCCAGGTCATGAAGCAATCCGCAGACATAGGCGTCCTCGGTGACAACACGGTTTTTCAGGAAATTGCGTGAAAGGTTGTACGCGAAAAATCCCGATTTATACGAATGTGCCCACAAATGTTTTTGCTCATCCGTGGAGGGACCGAGGATGTTCATCGAACCGATTGAGTACAGCAGGTTCTTGATGCCGCGGATACCCACAAGTTTTACCGCTTCGGTAATGCTTGTGCACTTCTTTGCGAGAGAGAACGCGGCTGAGTTGACCAGCTTGAGCAGATCGGTGGTAAGGGAAACGTCGTTGCTGATATGCGCGGCAATGTCAGAGAGTTTTGAATCCGGATCATTGAGAAGTTTTTGAATCCGCGCGATGTTCTCGGGGAACTGGGGCAGGGCGTCAATGTAGGAAACAACTTCACGGGTAAGCTCGCTGATGTGCTGTTGTGTCAGTGTATCAATCGGCATGGTGATTCGTGTAATGGTTTCGCCGTTTTCCACAAGCACTTCATAGTGATCATCGTTGAGGCCGACTTTCTTGAGCATGAGGATCAGGATGACGAGTCCGAGTCCTGCTCCTTCCGAATCGTCCATTACCTGGGAGAACGCTTCTTCGAGCGTTGCAAACTGACGGGATCGGGCTATCTTGTCGAACACCCGCTTGAACTCGACTTTGTTCATTTCGGAATTGTTCCGGATTTCAAGAACGATGGTGTTGTTCTTTACTTGCATGATTACTTTTACATAGAGACCGGCTTCGCGTTGAAGTCGCAGGAAGTAATCGATATCGGAAAGGGTGTCCTCTTTGAAATCACGCATTCCGGTTTCGTAATCATGCATGTTGTTAATGTCGAGTTTTCTTTCAGCGAAGTATACGCGTTTTGTATTTGCTTTTTTTGCGTTAGCGGTAAGTTCGTTTATACAGTAGCTTAAATAATCCTTAAGTCGTTCCTGGTTCAGTTCCTGAAGGAAGAGAGAAAGGATTTCCGTTATATACAACTCTATCTCATGCGGCAATGTATATGTCGTTATGGAAAGAGGGACCCCCATACGGGTTGCTTTTCTGATTTTTTCGGAATCAACCGTTATCTGACTTTTTGAAACCATCGCAATTCAGTGTATCGCAGGATGATGATTTTTACCAGTATAAAACGGTTTGTTTATTTCCGGAAATCGCGCATGTGCCGGGCATGTTCCAGCAGGGCTTCACGCACTTTCTTGCCGAACTCTTCGGCCGTAACCGGCGCGAGCAGAGAGATCCCCTCCTCAACAGTGTCAATGGCCCAGATGTGGAAAAGACCGTCTTCCACCGCGGCCTGAACCCGGTCGGATGGCATGAGGTTCGGCAAATTGCGTCGTGGAATGATAACGCCCTGCGTTCCGGTGAGGCCCAGGATAGAACAGGTTTCAAAAAAGCCTTCAATTTTCTCCGGTATTCCTCCGACCGGCTGAACATCTCCCAGCTGATTCAATGATCCGGTGACCGCGAGATCCTGTCTGAGCGGAATCTGGGCAATGGCGGAGAGGAGCGCGAAGAACTCGGCGCATGACGCGGAGTCTCCGTCCACCGGGGAGTAGGATTGTTCAAAACAGATGCTTGCGGAAAGGAAGAGCGGAATATCCTGTGCGTAGTTCCTGTGCAGAAGGCCCTGAATTATCAGATGCGCCTTGTCGTAAATTTCTCCTGAAAGGCCCGATTCGCGTTCAATGTTGATGATGCCCTTGTCGCCGGGTGCGGCCTGCGCGGTTACGGCAACCGGGGTGCCGAAGGAGTGGTAGCCGCGGTCCATGACCGCGATCCGGCTCGACATGGTCATCGCCTCCTCCTGGTCGTGGGTGACGATCAGGAAGGTGACGCCGACCTGTTCCTGGATGGTCACCAGCTCGAACTGGGTGCGCTCGCGCAGCTTGCGGTCGAGTGCGGCCAGGGGCTCGTC
>MWCL01000071.1 GCA_002070025.1 Spirochaetes bacterium ADurb.Bin215 | reverse complement strand
ATTGTTCTCAAGGAAGATGCAAGAAAACGTCTTTCCCAGTCTGTTGAAACAGCTCTGGAAAGTTCCGGCGGCATACTTCTCGTTTCCTGTCTTGAACCGGGCGCGGAAAACGAACACGAGGTGTTTTTTTCGCAGCACAATGCCTGTCCCGATTGTGGAATATCCATTTCTGAACTCCAGCCCCGCCTGTTCTCGTTCAACAATCCGTACGGCGCCTGTCCAGAGTGTACCGGGCTCGGTCTCAAACAGGAATTCGATCTTGATCTCATTCTACCGGACCGATCTCTGTCGTTCGACGAAGGCGCGCTGATACCCTACAATCCCGATTCGGCCTGGAACCGAAGCCGGTTTGAAGCACTCGCGAAAAAATACGGTTTTTCCCTCGCGACGCCCTTTGATAAACTCACCAAAAAGCAACTCGACATCATCTTTCATGGTACCGGGGACGAAGCACTCGATTTTGTGTACCGGAACCGGGAGCGTACGGGTCAGTTCAACTATCATCAGCCCTGGCCGGGAGTTATGGCCGACATGCGCCGGCGCTACAATGAAACCTATTCCGAGTCGCAAAAAGAGTTTTACGAGAAGTTCATGTCTACGCTTGAGTGCGAGCTCTGTCATGGCAAGCGGCTGAAGAAGGAAGCGCTTGCGGTAACGGTGGGCGGCGTGAGCATTTTTGATCTTTCATCTCTTTCAGTCGGAGACACCATAGATTTTTTTGACAAGTTGTCTCTCACGGAAACAGAACAGGAAATAGCCCGACAAATTCTCAAGGAAATCATCGCCCGGCTCAATTTCATGAAAAATGTCGGACTCGACTATCTTTCGCTGGAACGAAAGGCAGCGACGCTTTCCGGCGGAGAAGCACAGCGTATACGGCTCGCGACCCAGATCGGTTCGAGTCTCATTGGCGTGCTCTATATTCTCGATGAGCCCTCGATCGGGCTGCATCAGAGGGACAATCAGCGGCTCATAGACACGCTCCTGTACCTCCGGGATCTGGGAAACACGCTCATCGTGGTGGAACATGACGAGCAAACCTTGCGCACAGCCGACTACATCGTGGATCTCGGGCCCGGTGCCGGCGTACATGGCGGGTATGTTGTTGCGAAGGGAACACCGGAAGAAGTCATGAAGGTCAAGAAGAGTTTGACCGGACAGTATCTCGCCGGGACGCTGACCATGGAAATCCCTTCCGAACGACGGAGCGGAAACGGGCACCAGCTGGTGATTGAAGGTGCGACCGAGCACAACCTCAAGGATATTGCCGCGTCGTTTCCGCTCGGCGTTTTTTCTTGCGTAACCGGTGTATCCGGTTCGGGAAAATCAACACTCCTTTCGGACGTACTCTATCCCGCAGCCTCAAACGCCATCATGCGAACGCATTATTCCGTCGGCGCCTGCAAGAAGATTTCCGGTCTCGAGCATCTGGACAAAGTGATCAACATTGACCAGAGCCCCATCGGCCGTACACCGCGGTCTAATCCTGCGACCTATGTGGGGGTTTTCACGGCAATCCGGGATTTGTTCGCGAACTTGCCGGAATCCCGTGTCCGCGGTTACAAGCCAGGACGGTTTTCCTTCAATGTCCGCGGCGGACGGTGCGAAAACTGTCAGGGCGATGGAACCATTACCATAGAGATGAACTTTCTTCCCGATGTGTACATAACCTGCGATGTGTGCCATGGGCGCCGCTTTAATCGTGAAACGCTGGAAGTCCGGTACAAGGGAAAAAGCATCGCGGATGTACTCTCCATGACCATCGAGGAAGCGGCAGAGTTTTTCGCTCCGATTCCTTCGATCGCCCGTAAACTGGAAACCCTTCTTTCTGTCGGGTTGGGGTACATTCAGCTCGGACAGTCCGCGCTTACCCTTTCAGGCGGTGAAGCCCAGCGGGTCAAGCTGGCGAACGAGTTGTCGCGCCGGAGTACGGGGAAAACCCTCTACATTCTCGATGAACCCACGACCGGGCTTCATTTTGCCGACGTCAAGCAGCTCATGACCGTGATTCACCGTCTGGTTGATCAGGGAAATACCGTCATAATGATTGAACACAATCTGGATGTCATCATGCAGGCAGATCACGTGGTGGATCTCGGCCCCGAGGGTGGTATCCGCGGGGGAACGGTTGTTGCGACCGGTACACCCGAACATATCGCCACGGTTAAAAAATCCTGGACGGGGAAATATCTCCGCGAAATGATGGAGCGGGCTCCATGAGAATCAGGATCCGGTTGCTGTTCGCCGTACTGTGCTTCCCGCTCGGATTTGTGGCCGCAAATGAACCGGACAAAACTCCGGTTAAAAGAATTGTTACCATCGAATCTGCCAAATCCACGGAGTATATCAAACGCCCGGAAAGCGAACCATCAAGCGAAAGTGAAGTGACGGAACCTGCCGGGGATACCGCTGAAACCGACGGCGAGGCAGCTGAAACCGACGTGAATGAATCAGAACCGGTCGTCAGTACCGGAACACCGGGTGCGGAAGTTATACGTCTGCGGGGAAATGTTTCTATTGTGGTAACCGAAGGGGCCTCCGTATCAAAAATACAGGCGGATGAAGTAATCTATGACAAGGAACGTGAAACGCTCGATGCACAGGGTAATGTCCTGTACGAACACACGACCGGCAAACGCGGATTTCAGCGGTTTGAGGGTGAAGCGCTTCTTTTTGACATCAAGAAACAGGAAGGGGTATTTCTCAAGGGTGTTATAACCCGTGACTCCGGAAAACAGGATGGCGACCCCTTTATCGTTCATTCGGAAATGACCGGAAGGGATACGAGTACGACCATTGCGTTCAAGAAGGGCGTCCTCACAACCTGCGACAAAGAAGACCCGCACTGGTCAATCAGGGCAAGCCGGATATGGATGCTGCCGGGTAATGAAATAGCGTTGCTGAACGGAATATTCTTTGTGGGCCCTTTGCCGGTGTTTTATATTCCATTTTTCTATTATCCCGGCGACGAGATGATTTTCCATCCGGTGTTCGGTTACCGTAACCGGGAAGGGTACTTTACACAAACCACCACCTATCTCTACGGAAGGAAGCCCCTGCCGGAAAAAGACAATAAAGGCGAAACGACCTTCGCGGACTTCCTTCAGGGAGATATCCTCAAAGAACAGCGCAGGGAAGGTCTCTTTTTCCGGAATCTTGAGGAAGACGCAAAAGAAGTCAACAAGGATTACTTCAAGATAATGGTAGATGCCTATTCCTCACTCGGATACATGCTCGGATTTGACGGGTCGTTTACTGGAACTGGGTATATCAAAAGCTTTTCCATTCTCGGTTCGATAGGCTTTTCAAAAACCTTGTATGAACCGCAAACCGGTATAACGTATTCAACCTATGATTCCGAAGGCGAAGAACATGAAAACTCCGGGTACCTTTTCGGAACGGAAGTTCCGTTCCGATACCGGTCGGAAATCAAAATGGCCATGGATAAAAAACCTTTTCAGATAAGCATCAATCTTCCTCTGGTTTCTGATCCCAAATATAAAAACGACTTTTTTACCCGGTCGGAAGATCTCAACTGGTTCGACATGCTTTTCGATGAAGATGAAACAACGGACGAGACAACTACGGCCGACGAAACTACCTATTCATGGAATATTTCAGGTTCAATTCGTCCTGATATGACCCTCACCAGTCCCTGGCTTACAACATTTTCCTTCAACACGATAAGCGGTGTTCTTACGTTTAATTCCAAAACCAATCAGACACTTTCAACCGAAGAACAGTTGTATTCTCCGGAGCGTACCTTTTATTATCCGGAAATAATCCGCCCGGAGGTCAGGATGACCCTTGGCGGAACTATTTATTCAACGAACAAGTCTGCAGTCAGACAGAATTCGGGACGGGGAGATACCGGAAAGCTGGAAAATCCGTTTGCCGAACCTGAAGATGATACCAAGGATAAAAAAGAAGAAAAGGAAGACGATAATGATCCGGTCTTTAACCGGATCATGCCCGATCCAGGCCGTATCATTACCTCCCCGCAACCTTTTGGCGGGCATTCATTGAGTTTTACCTGGGGACTTGATCCGTCGTTTATACATGAAACACGGTATGATTCCACAAACTGGTTGAGTACTGCCGATATCGACTGGAACAATTACGCGTCCTTGTATTATCAACTCAAGGCAACAGCGCGTCTCAAAGGAGATTATTCCTACGATGTCAACTTTTTCAAAGTGAACACCGAGCTCAACTTTACAGGAACCTATCAGGAACATCCCTGGCTTTCAGAAGACATATACGATACACCCGAGAAAATAAGTACGGTCAATAAAGCAGACTACATGGCCAGTGTATTCACCCTGAAAAACACCGATACGGCAACGCTGAAGCCTTTTTTCCGGAATCCATATCTGTCGCCAATGTCCGTAAGCTGGAAATTTACCGGTGATCTGCTTCGTCAGGAATTTACCGGAACCGGTGATGAACCAGAGTGGGAGATGGAACCGATTCGCTGGAAAAAGGACTATGTGGATGTTCATGAAACATCCACGGTCGTCGGTGTTGCGATTGGACCCTACGAACAGCGAGTTACCTTTGTAAATTATCTTCCGCCGCTTCTGGATTCTTATTCAGGCGCGCTTTTCCTTTCATGGCTCTATGGGGACCTGAATGTCTCAACACGGTATTTCGAACGGGAGACAGTTGACGATACGGAATGGATATGGGATCCGTTCAGGGCCAGGCTTTCCTGGAAGCTTCCGTACGATATAACGCTTGGACAGGAATATATCTATGATCTGGAGCTTGAACGGCATACGCGTCTGAGTTTTACCGCAGCTTACAAGTATTTTACCGGATATTACACGGTATCGAGTACTATTCCGTACCGAATGGAGACAGGGGCGGGATGGGTTCAGAAAAGTACCGAACAGGAATTCATACCCTCGGAAGCAGGTTTGGCATTCAACAATACATCGAAACCGCTTGTACTCCATGAATGGAAAAACCGGATTGCCCTGCAGGCGCGCATCATATCGAATTTGAAATTTGACTTGGTGAAACTTACCGAATCAAACTTCACCTTCTCCATGGTCCTTACCCTGAAAATCCATGAATTCCTTGACTTTTCCCTGAGTTCAACCAGTACCAATGAAGTTATTGCCCGGTATTTTCAGGATTATATCGATTTGCCTGCTCCCTTGCCGGGTGAGACAAATTTGATAACAGACCTGGTCAAATCGGTGAATTTCTTTGACAATAACGACCGTAAAGAGTCAGGATTCAAATTGAAGAGTCTCAACTTTGAATTGACCCATTATCTGCATGACTGGACCATGAATTTCAGAACATCCATAAAACCTGAACTAAAAGAAGAAGGAAACACCTACCGGTATGAGTTTACACCGATTATTTCATTCATAGTTCAGTGGAAACCGGTTAGCGATATCAAGACGACTGTCCGCAGTGAAGAAGGAGTGTTCTCGCTCAATGACCCGGAAGATGAGGAAGAAATGGCCGGTTTCATTCCCCAGTAATGATGCTTGACGGTTCACGGCTCTTGTATGTACACTCAATTGAGAGGTTTTTTTGGAAACAGGATATACCATTGTTGTCGCAAACCGTGACGCGCTGACCGGACTATGCGGCGCGAACGATGCTAATCTCGGTGCCATCGAAGAGTTTTTGGGCGCTCCGGTGGTAACTCGCGGCAATGAGTTGACCGTTGCGTCTTCGGACCCGGAAATCTGCCGCAAATTCCAGCTGCTTGTTGATGCCGTAATGACCGGTTCTGTCTGTCTCCAGGATAGTGGAGAACTGGTTTCAACGGTAATCAACAGTCTTAAATCTGACGATCCTGCCCGGTTCACCGAGGCGTATATACAGATTCCCCAGGCAATCAGACGGGTATATCCCAAATCCGTACGGCAGGCCGAACTGATGCGTGCCCTGCAGAATAATGAAATGGTTATCTGTCAGGGACCGGCCGGTACGGGTAAAACGTTTATTGCCGTTGCCTACGCGCTCAAGCTCCTGTTAAGCCGCCAGGTACGCAAAATCGTGGTAACGAGGCCGGTTGTTGAAGCAGGCGAGAGTCTGGGGTTTCTTCCCGGAGATCTGGAACAGAAGATTAATCCGTACCTCCGTCCCATCAGAGATGCCATGGATGCGTTGTTGCCTCCGGATGTGTTACGCAAAATTGAAGATTCCTCAATGCTGGAGGTTGCTCCGCTTGCCTATATGCGCGGAAGAAGCCTCAACAACGCGGTAGTTCTGCTTGATGAAGCCCAGAATACCACCACAGAACAGATGAAAATGTTTTTGACAAGACTCGGGGAAAATTCCCGGGCCATAATAACCGGAGACACAACCCAGGTAGACTTGCCGCACCGTTGCGAGTCGGGTCTTGTTTCCGCAACGAGAATTCTTTCCGCCATTCCCGAAATTTCCATCATTTCACTGGAATCGTCGGATGTGGTGCGTAACCCGCTCGTTCAAAAAATTGTGCAGGCATATGAACAGATTAAACAATAACAATCGTTTCGGCAGACTAATCGGCAGCTATCTGCAGCTCCACCTGAACAGTATCATCCTGTTGGGCTCAACCCTTCTTCTGCTGGGAATTGCGTCGTATTTCAGTACCATTGAAGTAAATGGACTGCGGCAGTTAACGCTGTCCGATTTTGAAGTGGGCAGGGTCGCAGACCGGGATGTGGTCGCCAGCAGGGAATTGTCCTATGTTGATGAAGATGCGACCCGAATACGTATTGAAGCGAGAAAAAAACTTGTACCGGCAATTTTCCGGTACGATACTGCCATTTCCATCTCGATGCTCGAACAGTTTACCGCATGTTCAGATTTTCTGGAGGAATTGTACCGGAAAGAACCGGAAAAACAGCAATTCATTCTGGAATTTCAACAGGAGTATCCAGGATTGTTCGATCAGGAATCCCTCGCCCGGCTCCATGCGCTGAAGGACCGATCAACCGTAATAAAAACGGCACGGAATGTTTTCCGCCAGCTGGTAAGTGAAGGAATTGCTGATTTCCCGGATGAGGGAATGGAAGAATTTAACGCGGGTGAAATCGAGATAATTTACACACGGAACGGGCGCGATGAAAGTTCCATAGTTTCACGGAACACGGTAATCCTGCGGGATGCTCTTGAATCCCGGGTTGAAGATACCATGAATTATATGCCGTCACGAAATGTATCCGTATCGTCTGTCATGCTTATACTGGATCCATTCATCCGGGAAAATATATTATTCCAGCGGGATGAAAGTGAACGAAAAATGGAAGCGGAACTGCGGCAGGTACAGCCGGTTATGGTTACCCTGCAAAAAGGTCAGCGCATCATTAAGCGCGGTTTTATCGTAACCGAGGAAAGTTACCGTCAGCTTGAAGCGCTCGCAAAATCCGGCGCACGGCTGAATACACGGAAGTTTTTTACAACAATGGTATGGCTGCTCGTTACGGTACTGCTTTCATTGTTTTTATTTTCCGGGAAAGTGCTCGGCAACCGTCTCGATTTTCGCATGACTACCGTAGTTGCGGTATGTTTTTTCGTGTTGTATCTGGTAACGCTTCTTGCCCGTAAAACGGCGACTCTTTCGCTTTCCGTTGATACCGCCTTTCTCATACCCGCTGCGCTGGTCAGCATGCTTGTTACCATTCTGGTGAACAAACGAACGGCAGTTCTCAATGCGCTCGTGTGCGCCGTCGGTATTTATATCGCGGCAGACTTTACTCCTGCTGCGGCGCTGTTTGCGCTCATTTCGGGTTTTGCCGGAGCTGCCGTGGTACGGATTTCCGGCAAACGGATTGATCTGGTAAAATCTGCCTGTTTTCTGGCAATAATTCAGCCGGTACTCATGGCGGCCATGCTCATGATACATCCGATGACAAACCTCGAACCTTCAACGCTTCTCCTCGGCGCTTCGGCAAACGGTTTCCTGAGCGGAATACTTGTTCTGGGCTTTTTACCCATTCTGGAAACCTTGCTCAATACCTCAACCAGTTTCCGTCTCATGGAGTTTTCTGATCTCAATTCACCCATCATGAAAAAAATGCTCCTGTCTGCTTCGGGAACCTATAATCATTCCATCATGGTCGCGACTTTGGCTGAAAGTGCATGCAGGGAAATAGGTGCCGATCCGCTTCTCGCACGGGTAGGGGCCTATTATCATGATATTGGCAAGATGGATCAAAGCGAATACTTTGTAGAGAATCAGAGCGGACACAACCGACATGTTGACATCAATCCCCGTCTTTCGGCAACGGTTATCCGCTCGCATGTCAAGCAAGGCGTAGAAAAAGCACGACAGCTCCGGTTGCCGCGAGAAGTTATCGATATCATTTCGGAACATCACGGCAATAGCCTGATCAGTTATTTTTACAATGAAGCGGCAAAAACAAGTCCCGATGTGGATCCTGAGGATTTCACCTATCCGGGCATACCGCCAAAAACCCGGGAATCCGCTGTAGTCATGCTCGCCGACGTTGTTGAAGCGGCTTGCAGAACACTCGACAAGCCATCTGTCCCCCGGCTCGAAAAATTCATAGACGAGCTTGTGGATCATAAAATTGAAACAAAACAACTTGATGCATGCGAGCTTACATTTCGCGAAATAGGCATCATCAAGAAAACATTTCTGAAAATACTCGCCGGGTATTATCATTCCCGTATTGAGTATCCGAACCAGAAGGACACAACGGATACTCCGGCAGGGGAGTCTGGCGAACCGGCGAGGATTCAGGAAAAAACACCGTCAAAGGAGAAAGTTTCCCGCAGAACAACGGGGAAACACGCAAAAAATGCCGAATAACATTGATGTACGCTGTAATAATGATGGAGAATACCGGGACTGGATGGTCAATGTGGCTCCCTTTGTGCAAACAGTACTGGACAAGCTCGGCCTGGACCGATGGGAGCTTTCAGTCATGTTTTGTCGTGATGACTATATCGCTGAACTGAACAAACAATACCGTTCCATTGAAGGTCCAACCGACATTCTTTCTTTTGAACAGGGTGATGAATATGTGGGTGACGATAATGAAACCTGGTTCACTGCAGGAGATCTGGTAATCAGTATCGATTCTCTTGCAGATAATGCGAAACAGTTTTCTGTCAGCGAAAATGAAGAGCTGAAAAGACTGCTGATTCATGGTATCCTTCATCTGAATGGAATGGATCACACGACAAATGATACGGACGAAGAAATGCTGCAAGTTCAGGAAAAAATCCTTACCGGTTTTTCAGGCGAGGTTATCATAAAGGATTAGCTGATGGGGTTATTTACAAAATTGTTCGGAACAAAAAACAGTCAGTCCGTTGTAACACTGCACACCGGACTGGACGATGAGCTCAACGAAGAAAAGCGCGACATGATTCGTGGCATTGTTGATCTTTCCGAAACTTCGGTAAAGGAAGTCATGGTTCCGCGTATTGATGTCGACTTTATTCCCATAGAAACCCGCGGAGAAGATCTTATAGGCAAAGTAACCGAGAGCGGCCATTCGCGGTTTCCCGTATACAAGGAATCAATCGATAATGTTGTCGGTATTCTCTATGTAAAGGATCTTCTTTCCCTGTTAAACCGCAAGGAAGAAATAGATCTTGAAAAGATTGTACGGAAACCTTTTTTTGTACCGGAATCAAAACGGATTGATGCACTGCTTCGCGAGTTCAAACGGCGTCACGTGCACATTGCGATTGCCATTGATGAATATGGCGGTGTATCCGGGATTGTGTGCATGGAAGACATCATCGAAGAAATTGTAGGTGATATCCAGGATGAATTCGACAACGAGCGTGAGGATATTCTTCCGATTGGTGAGGGAGTATGGCTCTGCGACGCGCGGATGAGTCTCGATGAGCTTGACGAGATTTTTGCTGGAGAAATCGGCGATGACGAGGAATTTGAAACCCTCGGCGGATTTGTTTTTGATCTTTTCGGGAAAATTCCGGTGAAATACGAAAAGGTATCCTGGAAGAATTTTGATTTTATCATTCAGGATATGGAAGGCCACAAGATAAATACGGTAAAAATAGTTACGAAAAAGGAAGCTTGACCATGAAAAGACAGGGATGTATTGCAGGTTTTTTTCTCATGATTTCAATCCTCCTGCATGCTGATCCTGTATCCCTCGTCGCTTTGGCACGGAACCATCAGGCTGATGAAAACTGGTTCACGGCCATAGAAAACTATCAGGAAGCATTGCGGGAGAACCCGTCGTTTTTACTGGCATGGCACGGCATGGCTGAATGTTTTTATGCCCTCGGAGAATATGATCAGGCACTCTCCCATGTAGACGAAGCGCTCCGGTTACGAAAGGATGATCCGGAGCTGATGAATCTCAAGGGATTTATCAGTATCGGCCGGGGAGAAATAGCCGAAGCCTCCGCACTTTTCTCAAAAGTTCTTTCCGCTTGGCCCAATGACATTGAAGCCCGTTTTGGTCTCGCCGAAATAGAACTCCATACCGGACGGATATCATCCGCGTCCGGCTTGTACCGCGAAGCGCTCGCACGCAATCCTGACAATCGTAAAGCGCTTCTTTCCCTCGCGCTTTTGAGTCAGGAATCCGGGAACCGCGCAGCTGCCCGGGATTATCTTGAAAAGGCATTGCAGTACCACGGTGAAAATCCGCAGGTTTTTTATTTTGCCGCGTATATTGCAATTCTGGATGGTCGTACCGACGAGGCTGAGCGGCAGGTTCGCCGAGCGCTTTCACTGAAAAAAAATTATGACGAGGCCCGTGAACTGCTTGCGGTGATTCTCTACCGCTCACGCCGGTATTCCGAGGTTATATCGGTTTGCGATGAGCGCATCGCAGACAAACGAAACCGATCAAGCGCCTGGTACATGAAAACCCTTGCTCTTGAAAAACTCGGTATCCGGGAAGACGCCCTCGTTTCCGCTCGTACCGGACTCGAGGTCGCTCCTGAAGATGACATACTCCGTTCCCTTACCGAAATGATCATCATTGACGGACTTCCCTTTGAAGACAGCCGCAGACGTGTATGGAGCGCCTGGCATGGGGAGCGGGCAAAACTTTTTGAACAGAAAAATCTTTCGGATCAGGCACTGTATGAATATCGACGCGCGCTCAAACTGTATCCGGATGATGCGGAAACCCGGTATTCCTACGCCCGTGTTTTGTTGTCCCGCGGATATCCCGCGCAATTTTATTCACAACTTGAGTTTATCCAGTCGCTCGGAAAGAGCACTACCACCATCAATGACGCACTGGAATCGTACGGACGGCTTCTGTCCACAAGCGTA
>MWCL01000070.1 GCA_002070025.1 Spirochaetes bacterium ADurb.Bin215 | reverse complement strand
GCCTTGTCCTTTCCCAGTTCTTCCCAGAGTTTGAATTTCTGGCGTTCGAAACGGCCAGGATATTCAATGTTTTTCATTAAATCCTTTATATTGGTGTTAAGGATTGCGTTCCGTTTCGCGTTTTCCGCCTGTTTACGCATTATCTCCCGTTTTGCGTCACGGCTGGATTTCAGATCCCGGGAAAGTTCCACGACAATTTGAGACGGCTTTCCGTACTGTTTTATCAATGCGTTAACAACAACACGCGTCTGGTTCAAGGCAACATGAACAGTAGGGTTTCCGATTTTCCCGTATTTTTTTTCTGGTTGTTCTTCTGTGTATTTTCCTGCATCGCCTCCCAGTGTTGAACCGGTTAACACTTTACCGTAGTAGGGGAGGAGGTCGTATGCGTCAACTTTTTGATCTGAATGCTCATAACCGAGGGCCTTTGTGGCAAGATGGTATTGGAGCCTGTTTTCTTGCATTACTTTTACAATCTTCTGGGTAAACTCCTTGCAAAAGCTGGTAGTTCCCGAAGGGAGTACAAGTCTCGCGATTGCTTCCTTTTGTGCATCTGAAAGATCGTATCGATTCAACAGGGAGAAAACCTGTTCATCTTCATCGGCGGTAATGAGCAGTTCTACAATGTTGTCCTGTTCTTCCAGCGGTAGTGTGTCCCAGAGCGCGCCAAAGTGACGGTCCATGCGCATCTTGCGTGAGGTTTCATTACCCTTGAGTTCCTGGCGGTTATCGGTTTCAAGATTAAATCTGTATGCTGTCTTGAGCGCTTTTCTGATAACATCAAATGTTGCTTTGTCTTTTGTGTCAAGTAATTGAATAATTGTATCAGCCTGTTCATCACTCAGGGGAACTTTGTGGTTCAATTCATCATACATATCCAGGTTCAATACATCCTGTAAAATCCTGAAACGGTTTGACGAGGGCATTGCCTTGAATGTTCTGGGATTTTCCGGCATGAACTGACACTTGCCACGTTCCTGCGGTTTGAGTGGTCTCTGAAAAAATATCGCATGATGCAAGGCGTCCCAATCGACATTCTTGTGCTTCTTTTCCTGTGCTTCCTTGATACGGAAAAACTCGTCCTCATATAATGACCGCAGTGGATAATAGGTTGACCGCCCGGGAACAAACCGTACTCCTTCACCTCTTTGCAATTGTTTCCACATGAACTCACCGAGCGTTCTGGCGTCTGATTCCTTGAGTGTGTCAACAAGGGATTGGCATTTGTCTGCCTGGGTCATTTTGCTTGTTTCTTTTGTTTCTTTCTCTGCTGTCTCCACATTTTCGGGATTCTGGCTTTCTTTTCTGTTGCTTTTAAATCCGCGGCGTACGGAAAGATGAAAAAGGGCTCTTCCCAGTTCTTTTGGTTCGAGAATGGTATCGAGTGCTTTGGCCCGCAGTTCATAGGGATTCATTGCTTTCAGTTTTTGAGCTTCTTCTCTGCTTTCTGGATACAGTTTCATTTCCTGAAGAAGCTTGAACATTTTTCTGCGACGCTGTTTCCTGCGGTGAAGATTTCGCCTGATTCCCCGGGCGGTACGCCGGGCAACGGCAAGGGGTTCCTTTGTTTTTGGATCTCTCCCGTCAGAGAAAATACGAACACCCATATCAATAAGTGAATCGGGAGCATTTTCATCATCGAGACCCAGAACTGACCAACCGATGGAATTGGTTCCCAAATCAAGACCAAGGCGCCACTTGTTCATTTCTTTCCTCCATGTATATTTCTATGGCATTTCAGTATAACACGAAAAAATAACGACCAAACAAATAAATTGACATTATGGACTTAGGGGATTAAACTAACCGTAGCTGATTGATTTTTCCGGTCAACCTGCTAACAAGTGCCTTTAAGGCACGCAAAATGCTTTTATATTCCCGCAGGAATATGCATAGCAATACAATGAAAAAAGGGAGCTACGGCTCCCTTTTTGTTTTTATGGTAGGAATGTAGCTTTGTTTCACACCCGCCAAAGGAGCACCCATGATCAAAATTGAAAACACCGAAAACCTTGCCGGTGTGCGGATAACCGGCGACCTGTATGACCTGGAAGCGCTCGTTGACGCGTTCTATGCGGTAACGATTCAGGAAGACGATACAAAGAACCGGGCATACTACGACAACTCGACACGAGTCCTGGGCGTGTGCTACGACATACGCCACGCGTCCATGGGAGACCGGGATATAGTGCTGGTTGAAAACGGAATGGACCGGGAACTCATGAAAGCACATAAAACAATAACACCGGAACAGAACGTGTACTATGCCGTGAACTACCTCTACCCCGAAATGATCTTCGTTGTGGCTGCCCTGAACGAACTCATAGAGATCTACATGACAAAAAACAGCAAACCGAAAATTGACTACCGCGGAGCCCTGAACAAAAATATAATCTGGGATACCCACATTGCGACACTACGGGTATTCCAGGCCGCATTCAGCACCTGCGTCCGGGAAACACTGCCCCCGGCAACCTACACACGCTGGCTGAACACGATTAACGACCGGTACACCAGCGTACTGCGCATCTGCGGACACTACCTCGATTACATCAACCTGGAATACCTCAAACTCGACCGGGAAAAACGGCTGAAGAAACTGACCTCGATATCGAAAAGCATTGTTGAGTACATCCACGACCCGGTCCATGAACGCATGAACCGCGACCTGAAACTCGCGGCGGAACACTACGGATGCTCCCCGACCGAGCTTCGCATGCGCGACCTTGAATACCCTGAAGATATTGAGTGGTAGCCTTGCATACCAATACCACCCCCGAAGTCACCCCCGAAGGGTCGTGCACTGCTCAACAATATATGACCCCGCCGCAGAGCCTCCCCGTTCAGACCATTCCCATGTCGTCCGTGTTTTTCTCCAGAAGGGTGTCGAGGAAGCCGTGACTTGAACGGATTACTTCCAGGATGGCGTGTGTGTCGCTCATGGAGTCGTTGACCGTCGTGAGCGAGATGAGACCGTCGTTCAGGGCGGTGGCCTCTTCCTGGATGGCTGCGGTGATTTCCGAGAGGGACTCACCGGCCTGATCGATGGTGCGGGCGTTTTCGTTGAAGTTTGCGAGAACCTCGCCGAAAGAAACCTTGAACCGGGAGAAAAGGTCCACGAACTCGTTCATCTGACGATTGATCTTTTCAACCGTTTCCTCGAATTCGCCGATACTTGACTCGATCTGCTTGGCGAACTCCCCGGTTTGCACCGCGAGATTGCGTACCTCGTTCGCGATAACCCGGAACCCCTTGCCCACCGTCCCGGCACGGGCCGCCTCGATGGACGCGTTGATGGCAAGAATGCCCGTACGGTCCGACACATCCTGGATGGATCCGGTTATGCCGGCAACTTTTCTGGTTTTACCCTGCAGATCGCCGAAGAGGCCGGCCAGTGCTTTCGCATTGGTAGCGGCGGACTCAACTTCCTTCATGCGGTCGGCAATGCCCTCGTCCATGCGCGAATTCTTGACCAGGATTTCCCTCATCATGGAGTCGATTCGCCCGGCGTTTCCCGCGGTACTGTTGCTGGAAGCGCGCATTTCTTCGAACGCGGAAACGATTGTTGACAAACCCTTTTGCACCTGTTCCATGGACTGGTTGAGGATTTCCAGCGAATGGACGGTAACCGAGTTGAGTATGATGCTCTTGTTGTAGCCGACGACGAATTTTTCAAGGGCGGTTTCGTAGTTCCGCGCCTGTTCATCACTGTTCATGCGTACCTCCGCTTACTGACCAAAGGTCTGGTCCAGAAGATCAATCCCGCAACGGAGGTTTGAGAGCCAGTCGAGAAACGCTGCAACGCTTTCGCCGGTATAAATGGCCCCGTGCTGGGGTGCGATCATGGCGGGATCGAGGCGCCGCACGATGGTGGTCCAGCGCTTCGCTACCGCGTTGCCGGCGATGTACCGCGTATGGAAGCCTTCGATCAGTTTGACGTGGGACGCGAAATCCTCCACGAAGACAGTCTCGTCGGTTTCACCGAAGACCGCAGCGCCGATATCGCCGGTAAAGAGGATGCGTGAACGCGGGTCGTACAGGCTGAACTGACCCGGCGAATGCATGAAGTGGGACGGGACGCAGGCAAGTTCTTCGCCGTCCTGCAGGGGAATGCGTCCTCCGGTGTCTTCGATGCCGAAAACCCGGCTGGTGTCCACAATACCGAAATGCGGCAAGAACCGGGTCCAGAGCGATGATATGTAGACTTTTGCGCTGGTAACACCGAGCCAGAGGGCAATACCCGACGATACGTCGGGGTCCTGGTGGGAAAAAAAGATGGTGTCTATCTTGTCGATTGAAATGTACCGGCTGACCGAAGCGACAACCCGGGAGAACAGGTGTACCCCGCCCGGATCGAGCAGAATGCCCCGCCCCTTGTGGATAATGAGATACTGCATTGTTTGCACCACACCCTTTCGGTACTTGTTCTCGCTGCCGAGCCAGATGTAGGAATGGTCCCCGTCCTCATACAGGACGCGGCCGTTGATGTCTGTCGTGTCTATCATGAATATATACTATGCCGATTACAATGCTCCTGTCAAACTTTCGGACACAATTTCTTCCGCCCCTCCTTGCACTCCCTTCGAACGGCTGTG
The DNA here is from genome assembly GCA_002070025.1 of Spirochaetes bacterium ADurb.Bin215. Classification (GTDB taxonomy): domain Bacteria; phylum Spirochaetota; class Spirochaetia; order Treponematales; family Treponemataceae; genus Teretinema. The sequence continues at coordinate 6,672 of MWCL01000070.1, read as the reverse complement.
AGCAGGGCCAGTGCGCGCGGCGGCCTGTTGTGTGCCTCGATCTTGAGAATCGTCCCGGTGGGAGCTATTCGGCGAGTTTGCGTTTGAAGGCTTCGAGCTGTTTGCCGGAGAAGATGTGGGGCGCGCCGGCGATGGCGATGAGGCCGAAGATGCCGAAGACGAGGCCGAGAATGAACCAGCGCGCGGGAGCGTAGTTCTTTTGGCGGGCAAGCCAGGCGGAAAACACGGCGCAGATAACCGCCTGCGCGGCGAACAGGGCAAGGGCCGCTGCAAGCAGTTCTGGTGACAGGGGCATGAAAACCTCCTTCTATTCTTCCTGAGTGAAGTATAGTGCATGGCGAGCGGAAAACCGGTCCGGCTCGGCTCGTATCTCTTTACCCGAATACGCAAGACCGGCTTACCACGGCCGAATTTTCCCTTGCGATGAAAAACGCCGTTAAGTACGCGTACCGGGCAATCGATAACCCCGCCGAGGGTACCATCATAACCGTGCTCCGGCACTGGACGGAAACATTCCGTTCCGCTACTGTACCGAGGTACTTCTACAAACTGATCTTTCGGACATTGGTGCGCTCAGAAGCGCGCTTCATGATGAGGGCGATTCCCTCATCGTGACGCAAGGTGTCGGCAAGATGCGCATACATCTTCATACCAACGACCCCGAGCGTCTGCTTTCACTTCTGCGCGGGTTCGGTGCGGTGTTGAACCAGAAGGTTGACGACATGTTCCGGCACCTTGCCGCGCACTACAGAGCGATTGTCGCGCTGCCGGTTTCGGCGGCGATAAGCGGTACCTGGAACGCCATGCGGCTCGAGGCGGAGTCCCTGCGGAACGAGGGGTACCCGATTCAGGTGGTGGACACCCGGCTCAATTCGGTTGCCCAGGGCCTGGTGGTTCTGGAAACCGCCCGCGCAGCGGCGGCAGGTGCCGGGCTGGACGAAGTGGTGAGGATTGCCGAACGGACACGGGAACGCACGAAGATTTATGTTGGCGTGAATACGTTCAAATACATGGTCCGGGGCGGGCGGGTGAGCCGGCTCAAGGGGCTTGTCGCGGCCGCGCCCGATCGTGCGACGGATTTCGCGGAGCGGCTCGAAGGCATTGTCGGGAAACCACCGGAGTATATCATGGAAATTTCACCCATCGTGGGGAGTCATGCGGGCAAGGGCGCGCTCGCGGTCGCGGTGGAAACCCGCTAGGGGTTGCTCCCCGGTCGCGGTCGCGGCGGAAACCCGCTACGGTCTGATTCCGGCGCGCGGTTCTTTTCCAAGGTGCCCGGCGAAGGATCCGACTCGGTCGAGTTCCCGGACCAGCGATTCGATGGTATCAAGCGTTTCCATTACGGCGAGGTTTTTCCGCACTCCCGTATCGCGTGCCCGGGAAAGACGGGCAAGCGCTTTTTTGCGGAAACCGGATGTGTCCGCTTCAATTTGCTGTTCCATTACGGCGAGTATTTCCGCGTCGAGATTGTTGACCCGTCCCGCAAGATAATCCGAAACATACCCGGACATGTCGTGTACCATGACGAGAAGTTCCGTGATGGCCATGCTCTCTTCTTCAGAAAAGAACGCATTCTTCTTCCGGAGCCGGTCAAAGTACTCGGCAAGATTGACGATTCTTCCCGCGATACGCGCGGTATGGCGGTTGATGCGCTGGAGTGTTTCCTGTCGGGGATCGGCATCCCGGTCGGGATGATGACTGATCAGCAGGTGAAGCGCCCGGTCAATGCGCTCGCAGGTATCCAGTGCGGTTTGCTCTTCCCTTGTTGTGGTTCTCCGGATCTGTTGTGTCTCGTCGGCAAGGGCGCTCGCATTTTGCACATCCTGTACAAGACGGCGCACATGCGAGAAGTTTTCCGTAATCGCCGCGAGCAGGAGCGCCGTGCCCGCTTCCAGATACTCGGTTTTCCTGCAGATGCGGTAGTCGTACCGTTCGGCGAGGGCAAGCGGATCGTTCTTCGGCGCGGCATCCGGACGGGTTTTGTCCGCGATAATGAAAATGAGCGCATATTCCGCCGCAGCTGTCGCGGCAAGCGCGAGCGTGAATAACGCCGGGGTTGAAACCTCGCCGAACCAGGCAGTACCGGCTCCGGCGAACCCGGCCGTGAACAGGATGAAGAGTATCAGCTCCACCGACAGTATTCGTATTGTCAACCGTGTTCCGGACCCGAGTTTTCTGCCGGCGAGAATGAGCGCCGCGGTTCCTGCGGTAAAAATGACTGGGAGGACGAGTGGTGCGGTACCGGGTGAAAGCGTCCCGGTGTGTTGCAGAATCAGGGTAAGAACGATGAGCGGCGTAGTACCGAAATCCGCAAAGGCGGCCAGGATGAGTCCTGCCGCAAAACCGATCGTCGGGATTGATTGCGGGATCAGTCCGGTACTGAAGAACTCCGGTTCCACGAGCGGGAAGAGGAAGAGTCCCGCACCGAAAAGCATGACGCCGAGATTCGGAACGGCCCTGATCGGGCGGAGTCGCAAGAAAAGGCTTCCCGCGAACAGAAGGTATGCAACAAAAACCGGTTGCCATTCGAGCATGTAACATAATAGAAGAAATTCCACGGCGTACAGGAGTGTACGCGACGCAACAGCAGCCGCAAGGGATTGTACGTGCAGGTCCCGGGTCAGCTCTTGCGAATACAGACGATGCCAGAAGGATTCGCGCGATACGGTCAGTACGCCGGTGAAAATCCACGCCGCCGGTTTTCTCTTCGCAAGGAGTGCGGAAACGGTCCAGGTCGTTTCCCTCCGGAGCGCATGGCTGAATGTGTAGTATCCATAGGCAAGAACGGCCGTGAGGGGAAACACCCGGAGAATGGCAACAAGGATGGCGGCCGTTTCATTATTCACCGTTCGGGTTCTCCCGGAACGAGGAATCTGTCGGATCCCTGTTCCTTCAGGAACGCGCGAAACCGTTTTGCGTGTGCCGGCATCATGAAGGCTGTTTCCATGGCGCTTGAATTGTTGGTGAACTTTATGTTGCCCGAGAGGTCAAGGTATTCTTTCGCGGTTTCCGCACTCACGATGTAGGGAGCCTTGCCCTTGCTCACGAGCAGATAATTCAGAATTATGTTGCCGGTGCGGTGGTTGCCTTCCAGAAAGAGTTGGGGACGGCTGAGCATCCGGGTATAAAACCCGGTCGCGAGCCGGTAGGGTTTGTCGCCGTTCCGGTTCGCGAGCACCCAGGACGCTATCGGTTTGATCCGCCGCTGGAAGTTCTTCCGCGTTTCCGCAAGATGCTGGTAGAAGTCTTGCCGGTTCTCCGGCCCGCTTCCGCACAGCACGATGTGGTTCATCTCGAGCAGGGAGTGGAGACCCGCCGGGGTGAAAAGGTCGCTTCCCCGTTCAAGCAGGGAATTCAGGAAGGTGTAGGCCTCAAGGATACGGGTCCGCATGACGGGTGAAAAGGTTTCTCGGCGCATTTCGAGCGTTTCGTTGATGCCGGGGAAGTGTTCCTGGAACTCCGCAAGAGCCGCACCGATCTCATCAATATTGAACCGCATGTTATCCGAATCGTCCCGTAATATAGTCGCTTGTTTCCTGCCGCTCCGGACTGGTAAACAGCCGGCTTGTCTCTCCCTGTTCGAGGATCTCGCCAAGGAGGAAGAATGCGGTCTTGTCGCTGATACGCGCGGCCTGGTTCATGGAGTGCGTCACGATAACGATGGTATAGTCGCTTTTAAGCGTTTCCACAAGCTCCTCGATCTTTTTCGTGGCAATGGGATCCAGGGCGCTTGTGGGTTCGTCCATGAGGATTACTTCCGGTTTCATGGCGATGGCGCGGGCGATGCAGAGGCGCTGTTGCTGACCGCCGGAGAGACTCAGGGCCGACTTTTTAAGACGGTCCTTGGCTTCGTCCCAGAGCGCCGCTTTGACCAGGGATGTTTCCACAATCTCGTTCAGCGTTTTCCGGTCGTGTATCCCCTGCATTTTGGGACCGTACGCGATGTTTTCCCAGATGCTCATGGGGAAGGGATTCGGTTTCTGGAATACCATGCCGACCCGGGTCCGGAGCGTGGTCGCGTCACTATCGGCGTAAATGTCTTCGTCGTTGAGAAGGACGGTCCCGGTTATACGGCACTCTTCAATAAGATCGTTCATGCGGTTTAACACCCGGATAAAGGTTGATTTTCCGCATCCTGACGGTCCGATGAGGGACAGCACTTCGCGTTCTCCGATATCGATGGAAATGTTCTTGAGGGCGGGAAAATCACCATACGAGAGGTTGAGATCCCGAACGGACATCTTGTCTTTTTTTCTGGTTTCTTTGGTACTCATCATTATTGCTCCAGTTTTGCGGTAAAGCGGGATGCGATAAAGCGTGTGCTCGCGTTTACCAGAATTACGAAAATGACCAGGATTGTCGCCGTTGCAAATGCAATCTGAAAATCGTCCTGGTGAATTGCTTCCTTGGTGAGATAGTACAGGTGGATGGTAAGGGTGCGCCCGGACTGGAAGATTGACGAAGGAAGGTTCTTCGCAATTCCGACCGTGAGAAGAACCGGCGCGGCTTCCCCGACAACCCGTCCCACGGCGAGGATGGACGCGGTCAGGATTCCCGGAAGGGATGCGGGAATGATGACGTGGTAAATGGTTTGCCATTTGGTTGCCCCGAGGGCGAGCGATCCTTCCCGGAAGGAAACCGGAATGGCCTTGAGCGACTCTTCCGTGGTACGGATGATGACCGGCAGGATCATGATGCTCAGGGTGAGCGCGCCGGAAAGGATGGATTGCCCGAGGCCCATGATGCGTGAGAAGAAAAGAAGGCCGAACAGTCCGTAGAGTATAGACGGTATACCGGCGAGGGTTTCTATCGCGAGGCGGAGAAAGCGTACCGGGCGGGTGTTTTTGCTGTACTCATTCAGGAAGAGGGCGGTAATGATGCCGACCGGAAGGGCAATGGCAAGAGACACCGCAACGAGCCAGGCGGTGGTAACGATCATGGCGAAAATGCCTTTTTCGTTTCCGGGTGAGAAGATGAACGCGAAGTTGATGCTGCCGATGCCGTTTGACACGATGTAAAACAGTATCCACAACAGGGTGGCAAGAATTATGCCTGTTGCAAGAATCATGATTCCGTACAGGATTCCATCTTTGGTTTTTTGCTTCATGTCAGGCTGCCTCCGAGAGATGCTTTTTCAGGCGCAGGATTATGGCGTTCAGGGTAAGGATCATGACGAACAGGACGATACCGATCGAGAAGAGTATCTGGCTGTGCCGTCCCTGGGCGTATCCCATTTCGAGGGCGATTGTTGCCGTAAGGGTGCGGACGCTGTCGCTCAGGGCCCGGGGAATCTGCGGCGAGTTTCCCGCAACCAGGATTACCGCCATGGTCTCGCCGATTGCGCGGGAGACACCGAGGATGATCCCGGCGAGTATGCCGGAGCGGGCGGCCGGAAAGACCACATGCCATGCCGTCTGCATTTTACTCGCGCCAACCGCCAGGGACGCTTCCCGGTACATGGACGGAACCGCCTGGAGCGATGTCATGGTGATTGCGATAATGGTGGGGAGCACCATGATCGCGAGGATGAAGATCGCCGCGAAGAGCGAACTGCCGGACGCAGAGTTGAAAAGACGCTGCACGAGCGGTACCACCATCATGAGGCCGAAGAATCCGTATACAACCGAGGGAATGCCGGCGAGCAGGTCAATGGCGCTCCGGATAATGCCCCCGAGACGTTTGGGAAGGAACTCGGCGATGAGGACGGCGGAGAGAAGTGCGAGGGGAACGCCGATGAGAACCGCGCCGATCGTGCTCACGATAGTCGCCAGAATCATCGTCAGGATACCGTAGAGTTTGAGATGTGTTGGCCGCCATTCCAGCCCGCTCAGAAACGCCGTGAATGGATAGGGTGGTTCGGCTTGCAGTATGGTTATGGTCTGTTCAAGACCGGTTACCATTCCGGGGAAGGTGATGGTATGGGTGTAGGCTTCCGGATAGGAAACCGCGGAAGCGTATTCGGTCGGGAAGACGATTGCGTGTTCAGGATCATCGTTATCCGGGACAATCTGAATCGGCAGGGTTATGTCCGTGCCGCGGTTTTTAAACGAGATAATCAGTTCCTGCGTGTCTTTGTCGACCGGAATGAACCGTGTCTGATTTTCCCAGGTAACACCGTTTATGGTTACGTTGTCAATGTTCTGTACGACAATGCGTATGGAGTCCGAAGTTGGTCGGACAAAGGGCTCAACGCCCTGGATGAACAGAAAAAATAGCATGGCGACGAGGGCCAGTACCGAAAAAAAGGATACTGAACGAATGAGAATCGATACGCCCCGGTCTATGATCTGTCGTGTATTCACGTGTTTTGCCTTGTTCAACAGGTTGAATGAAATCCCCGCCGCGCTATTGCGGCGGGGAACCGGATGATTCCTCCCCGGGTCGGGATTACTTCACCGCGATCCAATTGGTTCCGGCGATTTTCTGTCCTTCGGGACTCATTGTCCAGTCGAGGAACTTTTTGCCCTCGGCGGAGAGATTGTCCTGGTGGTACAGAACGAGGAAGGGCCGGGCAATCTTGAAGGAGCCGTTTATGACGTTCTGTTTTGTCGCGGCGACTCCGTCAACGCTGATTGCCTTGACCTGGGGATCCATGGATCCGAGAGAGATGTATCCGATCGCGTTTTCGTTTCCGGCAACCGCGGCGCGCACACCGCCGGTACCGTCAAACTC
>MWCL01000069.1 GCA_002070025.1 Spirochaetes bacterium ADurb.Bin215 | reverse complement strand
TATTTACATTTTTTTACCCATGCGCTACTCTTCTTTCAGAGGCTGTTTTAATGACGAGACGCACTCCACCGGGGGGGCGTCTTTTTTTTTGGATTTTGAGCTGGAGTGTGTACGATGAAAGGCTATGTAATTCTTGAAAACGGGAAGATTTTTGAAGGCGTGTTTCACGGAGAAGAAAAAGAAGTTCTCTGTGAACTGGTGTTTACCACCGGCATGACCGGTTACGCGGAAAGCGTGAGCGATCCCTCCTATGAAGGACAGGCGCTTGTTCTGACCTATCCCATGATCGGCAACTACGGGATTAACCGTGAAGATACCGAATCTGACCGGCCCTGGATCTCCGCCCTCATTGTCCGCGAACTCAGCCCCTACGCAAGCAACTACCGCTCGGAAGAGAACTTTTCCGATTATCTGGCCCGTCACGGCGTCCCGGTCATATCCGGCATTGATACGCGAGCCATTACCCGCCAGCTGCGCACCCATGGAACCATGAACGCACTCATTACGAGCGCAAAACCGGGAGCCCCGGAGAGCCGCCTCGGGGAAATAAAGAATCACCGCCTCAAAAACAGTGTGCTCAGGGTGAGCAGACAACGGAAAGAAGTATACGGACAGGGGTCCCGACACATTGCCCTGATGGATTTCGGCGCCAAAGACAACATCATCCGCTCCCTCGTACACCGGGACTGTACGGTAACCGTATGGCCCTGGGATACTCCTGCGGGCACCATCCTCGACTCGGAACCGGACGGCATCATGCTCTCGAACGGTCCGGGCAATCCCAAAGACTGCGCGCCAGCCCTTCCCCACATCCGGGAACTGATGGAATCGCTTATTCCGGTTTTATCGATCTGTCTCGGCCATCAGCTTGTCGCACTCGCGGCCGGCTTTGAAACCGAACGGCTTCCCTTCGGACACCGCGGCGCGAATCACCCGGTCAAGGACCTCGACACCGGCAGGATTTACCTGTCCAGCCAGAATCACGGCTACTGCGTGGTTGAGGATTCGGTTGATCAGGCCATGGCCGAAATAAGCCACATCAACGTAAACGACGGTACCGTCGAGGGACTCCGGTTCACAACCCTGCCGGTTTCCACCGTACAGTTCCACCCGGAAGCGAGTCCCGGACCGCGGGAAACCGCCTACCTCTTCGATGATTTTCTCTCGCTCGTTGACCGGTGCAAATCGGGAGCCGCCCTTCAAGTAGAGGCCGTCTGATGCCAAAAATACATTCAATCCGCAAAGTGCTCGTCATCGGCTCGGGGCCGATCATCATCGGTCAGGCCGCCGAGTTCGACTACGCGGGAACCCAGGCCTGCCGGACCCTCAAGGAAGAAGGAATCGAAGTTGTCCTCGTCAATTCAAATCCGGCAACCATCATGACGGATCAGGATGTCGCGGACAAGGTCTACATAGAACCGCTCACCGCAGACACGGTCAAGCGCATCATGGAAATTGAAAAGCCGGACTCCATTCTCCCCACACTGGGCGGACAAACCGGGCTCAACCTCGCCATGGAACTTGCCGACTCCGGATGGCTTGAGCAACAGGGCATAACCCTGCTCGGAACCAAGAGTGAAACCATCAAGAAAGCCGAGGACCGCCAGGCGTTCAAGGATACCATGGAATCCATCGGAGAACCCTGTATCGTATCAAAGGTGGTAACCACCTGGATCGACGCCCGGGACTTCGCCCGGAGCATCGGCTTTCCCGTCATCGTGCGCCCTGCCTACACGCTCGGCGGAACCGGCGGCGGCATCGCGGAAAACGAGGGTGAGCTCGAAGAGATCACCCTGAACGGCCTGTCCCTCTCCCGCGTGGGACAGGTACTCATTGAGAAGTGCATCTCCGGGTGGAAGGAGATCGAATACGAGGTAATCCGCGACGGGGACGGCAACTGCATCATCGTGTGCAACATGGAGAACTTTGACCCCGTGGGTGTGCATACCGGCGACTCCATCGTCGTCGCGCCGAGCCAGACGCTGTCGGACAAGGACCACCAGATGCTCCGGACGAGCGCCATCAACATCATCAACGCGCTCGGCGTGGAAGGCGGCTGCAACGTGCAGTATGCCTTACACCCCGACTCGGCCGAATACGCCGTTATCGAAGTTAACCCGCGGGTAAGCCGCTCGTCGGCCCTCGCCTCCAAGGCAACCGGCTATCCCATCGCCAAAGTTGCCACCCGAATCGCCCTCGGCTACCGGCTGGACGAAATAAAGAACGCGGTTACCGGAAAAACCTATGCCGCCTTCGAACCCGCCCTGGACTACTGCGTCCTCAAGATTCCCCGCTGGCCCTTCGACAAGTTCGTGAATGCCAAGCGGAAACTCGGTACCCGGATGCAGGCAACCGGCGAGGTCATGGCGATCGGCTATTCATTCGAAAACGCGCTCATGAAGGCGATCCGCTCCCTTGAACAGAACGTTTCCTCGCTGTACTACCCGCGTATCGCGAAGCTCGACACGGAGGAACTCCTCCGCCGCGTTACGGCCGGGATCGACGATGAACGCCTCTGGGAAATCACCGAACTTATGCGGCGGAACTTTTCTATTGACGATATCCACGCGCGGACCCGGATTGACCGCTGGTTCCTCATGCGCCTAGCGCATCTCCTTGATATTGAAAAACGCCTCTCGGTCGGCGTGCGGGATTATGAAACCCTCCTCGAAGCGAAAAGCGCCGGTTTCCCGGACGGGGAAATCGCGCGGCTTTTGAACACGAAGGAGCGGGATATCCGCGCCCTTCGCACCCGGCTCGGCATTGTTCCCGGGTATAACATGGTAGACACCTGCGCCGGAGAATTCGAAGCGCTTACCCCGTACTTTTACTCAAACTACAACGCCGAAAACGAGGCGGTAGACAGTCCCGAAGTAGCCGCACAAAAGAAGGTGCTCGTCCTTGGTTCAGGTCCCATCCGAATCGGCCAGGGCATCGAATTCGACTACTGCTCCGTACACACCGTCTGGGCGCTCGAAAAGCTCGGGTACCGGGCCATCATCATCAATAACAACCCGGAAACCGTGAGTACCGACTTCGACATCGCCGACCGGCTCTACTTCGAACCGCTCACCGCGGAAGATGTTGAAAACATCGTGGAAAATGAAAAACCCGACGCCGCGGTCGTGCAGTTCGGCGGCCAGACAGCCATCAAGCTCGCGAAGGCGCTTACGGCCATGGGAGTGCCCCTCCTCGGCACCTCTGCCGCCGATGTTGACCGCGCGGAAGACCGCGAGCTCTTCGACGAAGTGCTCCAAAAAACCGCCATTCCCCGGCCCGCCGGAAAAACCGTCTTCACCGAAGAAGAAGCCATCGCCGCCGCAAACAGTCTCGGCTACCCGGTGCTTGTGCGGCCATCCTACGTACTCGGCGGCCAGGGCATGGAAATAGCCCGCTCGGACGAAGACGTCGCCGAGTTCATGGAAATCATCAACCGGGTCCGTCAGGAAAATCCCGTTCTCGTGGACAAGTACATGGAAGGGCGGGAAGCCGAGGTTGACGCGATCTCGGACGGCACCGATATCCTGATCCCCGGCATAATGGAGCATGTGGAACGTGCGGGTATCCATTCCGGAGACAGTATCTCGATTTATCCGGCGGTGAATCTCACGGCGAAGCAAAAGATGCGCATGACAGAGCAAACCCGCCTTCTTGCCCGCGAGCTCAACGTAGTGGGACTCATCAACATCCAGTTCATCGTTACGGACGATGAACTCTATGTAATCGAAGTAAATCCCCGTTCGAGCCGGACGGTACCGTATATCAGCAAGGTAACCGGACTGCCGGTTATCGACCTTGCCGTGCGCTGCATGCTCGGCGAACGCCTGGCCGACATGGGGTACGGCACCGGCCTCTACAAGGAATCTCCCTGGTACGCGGTCAAGGTACCGGTGTTCAGCTTTGAAAAACTCGACCTCGTGGACCCGTCACTCGGCCCGGAAATGAAATCCACCGGCGAGGCGCTCGGTATCGCTTCAACCTGGAGCGAAGCCCTCTACAAGGGCTTCTTCGGTGCGGGCCTCAAAATCCGTCGGAACGCCGCCGGTACCGGCACCATTCTGGTGAGCTTGCGGGAACGGGACCGCAGCGAAGCACTCCCCGTCCTGGAACAGTTCCGGATGGCAGGATTCAAAATTGCCGCAACCGCAGGCACACGGGATTTTCTCGAAGACAACGGCATCCCCTGCACCGCGGCTACCCTTGACGGGAACGGTCCCACCCTGTTCGATTCCCTCCGCTCGGGCGAGTACGCCCTCGTCATCAACACCCCGAGCCGCGGCCGGGACAAGGACCGCACGGGATTCCGCATCAGGCGGGCCGCAGTCGAACACAACTGCGCCTGTCTCACCTCGCTCGACACGGCCGGCGCGCTCGCGACGAGTCTTTCGCGAACCGCCGGAACCGTGCCCGAACCGCTCAATATCGCCTCTCTTTTCGCATAAAAAAGCCGCCGGGGCTATCCCGGCGGCTTTTTGTGTGATTGTTCGTATCTGCTACCCGGTTTCAACAATTTTGGTAGCAGTATAAAAATGTTACAGCATGAATCCGGCGGTAATTCCGGTCACAAAGGTATTCCCCTCGCTGTCAAAGTAGTAGATGAACGGAAACTCGATACGTACCGGACCGAGGCCCAACCCGAGCGCGGTCATGAGCCGTGGACGAATCAACTGTGGATCGGCGGTCGTCTTGTTGGTAACTTCCGCGCTTCCCTGTGTCACCGTAATATCATCCGTAAATTCGGGATGAACCTCAAAGTCAACATCCGATTCGGCACTGAGACTAACTTCGCCGGAACCGAAGCTGAGATCAACACCGGCACCGACCATAACTTCAAGAAGATACAAAACCCGAACCGCCGTACTGACTTCCAGCGGGATGGTAAAGGTTGACGATTCGATCTTCGCGTTTATTTCGGGAGTGGTGGTGAGCAGACCAAGCACGGACGAGCTTGTGTATCCTCCAGTACCATCGCTGAATATGTCAGCCGCATTTACGGCGACTATCTGATCATCGGTAAGAAAATCTCCCAGTGTAATCGAGGTTGACGACTTGAATCCCTCTTCATCCGGGGTATAGCTCATTTCCGCACGGTTTCGCTGGTAGTAGAATCCGCTCGCTACCACGATACCGTGCCATTTCACGATGCCTACCGGAACAGACTTCGGCTTTATGAGCTGGTAGCTCGCGCCGGCGCCAACCGAGAGGGAGTTGAAGGAAATATCCTCGGTGATGGTACCCTTTTTCATGTCGTAATAGCCGAACTTGCCGTTTACCCGGAGACCGGGCACAAGGAACCCGAGATTCACCGACGCGGACAAATTCAGCGGGTGCATCGCAAGCCCCGCATAAATGTCTCCCTCGTCCTCGATGAAGGACGCTGAATTCAGTTCCTCAAGGAAGTCCACTCCCGGCATGGAAAAGGCCATGCCCAGGCCGTACGCGGCGGAAAAAAGCTTGTACCCGTGCTGGGTGCGGTAGAGTCCGCTCATGGCGCTTGCCGCGCCGGCATTGGCGAACCCTTCGGCCAATAAGGGCTGGTCGGAATACTTTTCTATTTCAGGGTCGGTTTCAATTTCAGTTTCAAACTCGGCAGCAAGATCCGCCAGTTCGGTGTTGAGGAGTTCATCAACTCCGAATCTGGTCAGGGGGGCAAAGAGTCCCTTAGGGGACAACGTGATCTCCGGAACGTCGATGTCAACATCAAGGGCCGAAACACTGCCAAGCATCAGGAAAACCATTGCGAACAAGGCAGCCAATCTGGTAATGCGTGTACTCATAGATAACCTCCCGGTTTTCGCGGGGTACCAGTACCCCTGCGATTTCAACCATACTGCTAGTGTACTACATCCGCTTTTACAAGACAAACGGGTGGCGCATGAATTCTTAAAATTCTTTAAACTGCAAGTTCATGCATTTTTTTTGTATATTTATACATAAACCTCTTGCTTTTTTTTCCCCGATACGATAGAGTTCGAACTGCGAAGCAATGGGGCTTCCGTGCTGTCTCCGTCCGACAGCCGGGAGTCCCGTTTTTTTTCGTCTGGAGGAATTGTATGTGCGGTTTTGTAGGTTCATTTGACATAAAAACATCCACGGAAGCACTCCGTGAGCAGATGCTCGCCATGGCGAAAAAACTCCGCCACCGCGGACCGGACTGGTCGGGCATTTATACCGGCGACCATGCCATGCTCGCCCATGAACGCCTTGCGATTGTGGATCCCCTTTCGGGAAACCAGCCCCTCTTCAGCAGCGACGGCACCGTTGTTCTCGCGGTGAACGGTGAAATATACAACCATCAGGAAATTCGCGCACGATACGCGGAATCCTATTCATTCAAGACACAATCGGACTGCGAAGTCATTCTCGCGCTTTACCAGGACAAGGGAGCCGACTTTCTCGAGGATCTCAACGGCATCTTTGCTTTCGCACTGTATGACACCAAACGTGACACCTACCTCGTCGCTCGGGACCATATCGGCATCATCCCCTTGTATCAGGGTTGGGATGACGCGGGACGGTACTACGTCGCGTCCGAGCTCAAGGCTCTGGAAGGAATCTGTACGGAAATCCGCGAATTCCCCCCCGGGTCCCTGCTCAGGAGCGAAACAGGCAAGGTTGAAACCTGGTACCGGCGCGACTGGATGGAGTATGAGGCAGTAGCGGACGCGCCGTGCGACATTCCCGCCCTCCGGGCATCCCTTGAGGCAGCCGTAAAACGTCAGCTCATGAGCGATGTTCCCTACGGCGTGCTCCTTTCCGGCGGACTCGATTCCTCCATTATCGCGGCCGTAACCGCAAAATTCGCGGCCCGGCGCATAGAATCAGGCGATCAGCAGGAAGCATGGTGGCCGCGCCTCCATTCGTTCGCCATCGGTCTTGAGGGTTCTCCCGACCTTTCCGCGGCCCAAAAAGCCGCCGACCATATCGGTACCGTACATCATGAAATCCACTTCACCGTTCAGGAAGGCCTCGACGCAATACGCGACGTTATCTACCATCTGGAAACCTACGATGTAACCACGGTGCGGGCGTCAACGCCCATGTACCTCCTGTCCCGGGCGATCAAGTCCATGGGCATCAAGATGGTGCTTTCCGGCGAAGGTTCGGATGAATTATTCGGCGGCTACCTCTACTTCCACAAAGCCCCGGACGCGAAACAGCTCCACGAGGAAACGGTCCGCAAACTGGGCAAACTCCATCTTTACGACTGCCTGCGGGCAAACAAGTCCCTCGCGGCCTGGGGAGTCGAGGGCCGGGTACCCTTCCTGGACAAGGAATTCATCGACACCGCCATGCGTATCAACCCCGCGGAAAAGCTTTCCGGCCGCTCGGGCGGCGGACGCATGGAAAAGTGGGTACTCCGGGAAGCGTTCAAGGACCTCCTCCCCGACGAAATTGCCTGGCGGCAAAAAGAACAGTTCTCGGACGGAGTGGGCTACAGCTGGATCGACTCCCTCAAGGAACGTTGCGCCGCCCTCATCAGCGATGAACAGTTTTCCCGCGCCGCCGACCGGTTCCCGGTGAACACGCCAATGTCGAAAGAACAGTACTATTACCGGACGATATTCGAGGAATTCTTCCCGTCGGCAAGCGCGGCCCGCACCGTTGCCCACGAAGCCAGCGTAGCCTGTTCCACGGCAATCGCGCTCGAGTGGGATGCGGCATGGAAAACCATGAACGAACCGTCCGGACGCGCTGTTTCCGGCGTACACGAAAAGGCGTACTGAACCGTATCAGCGGGTAATGCTTGTGAAAAACGCGTCTTTCGCCGACTCCTGCGCTTTAATTACCCGGTCGCAAAACTGCTCGAACTCCGGATCGGGAATTTGGGCGGCCGGGGTATTCTGAAGGTAACGGACACAACGGGCGGCCCCCTCGCTGAAGGGAATACTTGCCCGGAAATCAGAAACCAGCGCCTTGAGCTTTGTGTTGTCAAAGACTACCGAATGGGCCTTGTCGCCGGCAAGGGTACCGGTATATTCGGGATCGCAGGCGGAAAGAAAGTCGGTAGTCACATGATACTTTAACACCGGTTTGCCGAGCGCTTCGCCTATGCAGTCATAAATCCGGTTCCAGCTCAGGGATTCATCCCCGGTTATCTGGTAAATCTCGCCGATCGCGGCCCTGTTTCCCATAATGCCGCAAAAGGCTTTCGCGAAATCGTCGCTGTGGGTAAGCGTCCATAGCGACGTGCCGTCACCATGGATGAGAACGGGTTTCCCGCGAATGATCCGGTCAACAACCTGCCATCCGCCCTTCTTGCCGTGCACGGCAACCGGCAGATACCGGTCATCATAGGTATGACTCGGCCGGACTATCGTACCGGGGAACCCTCTTTCACGAAATTGTCCCATCAGGTATTCTTCACACGCTATCTTGTTCCGCGAATATTCCCACAGGGGATTATCCAGCGGCGTTTGCTCCGTTATCAGAAAATTGTCCGGGGGCGTCTGGTACGCGGACGCAGAACTGATAAAAATGAACTGGCGGGTTTTCCCGGAAAAAAGCCGGACATCCCGTTCCAGCTGGCCCGGTACGAACGCGATAAAATCGACAACAACATCAAAATTCATGCCGCGAATCTGGTCCGCCAGAGCCGCTTCATCACTGTTTATGTCCGCGGCAAGCACTGTCGCGCCGGGAACAACCCGGTCCTTGCGGAAACCCCGGTTCAGAAGCCACAAATCCCATCCCAGTTCCACCGCCCGCTTCGAAATACCCGAGCTGATGGTTCCGGTTCCACCAATAAATAACGCTTTCATTGCGGCCTCCCTCCGTCAAGTATAACAGAGGCGGATACCCTGTCAACAAATTGATATACAACACGGGCAAAAGACCGAATCATGGCCATATAGACCCCATGAAATACTGTCTTTTGCTATCGATTGTGGTCATTGGTCTGTGCATCCCGGTTATTTCCTGTGGAATGCTTGATTCGGCGTTCTCCGGAAACGAGGAGGTGACCCTCATTCTTCCTGCATTACCACCGGCGGCGGAACGAGCCGGCCTGCCCGGTCCGGTCTGGAAGGTTCGTTGGTACACGGAGGGAACAACCAGACATGAGCGGACCATTGAGGACAAAGCCTTCGTTCTTACCCTCGAAAAGGGACAGTTCACGCCGATACTTGCCGAGCTGGACAACCCGGATCCCCGTTACGGCCCGTACCCTGTGGCGGGAAGCATCTACCCCGCGCTGGCCGTATCAAGCCTGGAAACAGCGGAACTCCCGGCAAACTGGTCAGGCGGCGCCGCCGCCCTGGCCGCCGAACAAGCACTCCTTTCGGCCTACGGTGGCAGTGAAACCGCCGTAATCATCTTGTCCCGTTTCAACTGGAGTCGGCTGGTCCGCGAAATAAGCGGAATGACATATCCGGAATATATCGACTACACACGGCTCGTTCCGGCCATACTCTCCGGAACATTCCGGGTATATGATATAAAGACCCGACCGCTGTTTGCATACCGGATTGTTCTACAGAAGCACACTCCCGCACCCGGGGAAGAATTTCTCTCTCTCTGGCCGGGACGAAGCGCGTTCGTCTGGCCCGGCGAAGAAGGGGTGTCCGTTGAATTAGCTGACGGCATGAACCGGTTTTACGGAACAACCGGATGTATAACTGTACAAACCGGCGGACAACTTGCGGACAATACCTTTTTTACGCCGTACAGCTTGCAAGAAGACGACTCCTCGGGTACTGTGAAATGGTATGAAAACGTACGTCACGGCGATTGCCTGCATCATGTTCCTGATCTCGTGCAAACCGCACACAATCATCCCTGAATCCGTTGAACCCGAAGCAACGAATGGAAAACCCTGGTATTACTTTTCCGATCAGGGCATTCACGCCGTATCATCGCCCCGTTCCATCCCGGCGCGCTCCTTTGTACCGTGGACGGAAGCGGTCCGGGTTTCCGATGTAGCCGTACTGCCCGACGGACCGGTCTTTCTCATCAACCGGCTCGGGGTAATGGCTCCCGGTTCGCAATACATTCCTCCGGTTCTCGCGGAAGACCGGAACTTCTTCCCGGGACAAACAGCCGCGGGATTCGTCCTTACCGGAGATTATGCCGCCATACATCTGTACCGGAACAGTTTTTTCAGCCAGACCGCCGGAACAAGCGGAGACGACTATCTGATACGATATTCACCCGTTACCGCGACCTTTTCACCCCTTGCCCGTACGAGCAACCTCGGACTCCCCCCGGAATCACAATGCTCCGGACTGGAATACACGGAAGATCGCTGGTACGCCGCTTTCAAGGTCCAACGCGACAACAGGACAGAATTTGTGTATCGTTCATTCTCCACACTCCCGCCCGAACAGGCTATCGATCCGTCGGGAAGCGAAACTCTCGAAGCCGCGGTCTACCAGGAAGCGGTAATGCCGCGCTCCTGGGGCGCACTTCCCGAACAACTCCGTAAACTTCTCACGGCAATACCGGAAAGCACTCCGCTATCCATCAGGTTATATCCAGCCGGAAGAGGAACAACCCGGACATACATACGGGACGGAGAAGGAAATTACCGTGAAGGCTATGCATATATACACGGATCGGAAGCCGCAGTCCTTTTCTCGGACGGCACCCTGTTCCTGGACAGGAACGGCATGAAAGCATATAAACTTCCTCCGCTCTCCGGGGGGTACCGGTATACCGGATTTCTGGTTTCCGGTACTGTGTTACTGGCAGCCTGGGAAGAACAACGGTTTTACGAGACAGGACGGGCAGGAATTCTGGAAATACCCCTGCCAAATGAGGTATACTGAAGCTGATGAAACAGTTTCCGGCAATTGTAATAAGCCTGATGCTGCTCACAACAACGATATCGGCACAGGATACCGGCAGTACGCTGCGGCCCTATTCGCCCTGGTCATTCTTTGGTGGGCTGAATTACCTGTATAATGCCGATGGGGACGGCGTAACGGAAGTGCCCGGCATGAATCCTGACGGCAGCCCGGGAGGACTCGACAGCGCACCCAGCCCGCTTGTAGGACTTGTCGGCGCCGAATACCGTCTTCCGGTATGGAAACCCGGTGTATATTTCGCTCCGTCAGCCTCATTGTTCATGCTTGCCTACCTCTGGGCGGACGACCGGGCGCTCCCCGCCGAGATAGAAAACCGCACCGCCTTTGTTCCGTCACTACTGCTTGACGCGAGCTTCCTCTACACCATCGAGAAAGACCGGTTTCTGTACAGTTTCGGCGGAGGTCCCGCGCTACTGATCCGGTACGGGTTTCTCGAGTCCGGTGTGTCTTCCGACGAAAAAAGCTATGATTCCGACATGCCCGCCGGAGAGCAGGTTGAAGAAATAAACTCCTGGTTGTGGAGCTCGCTCCGCTGGTTCTATCCCATGGTTCAGGCGGGAATACGGTACCGGCTCGTCGCGTGACTGGGCCGCCAAGGGCACGATGCTGCTCGGCGTGAAGGCCGTCATCGC